>JAFUPI010000045.1 GCA_017481285.1 Agathobacter sp.
ACAGAACAGGCTAAGATTGACCTTGCAATCGCTATGATTACTCTTAAATATACTCAGTCAAACTCAGTATGTTATGTAAAAGGCGGACAGGCAATCGGTATCGGTGCTGGACAGCAGTCTCGTATCCACTGTACACGTCTTGCAGGAAGCAAGGCTGACAACTGGTGGTTACGTCAGTCTCCACAGGTACTTGGACTTCAGTTCGTAGACGGCATCAAACGTGCAGATCGTGACAATGCAATCGACCTTTACATGGGCGAAGATTACATGGATGTACTTGCAGATGGTGCTTGGGAAAACATCTTCAAAGTAAAACCAGCTGTATTTACAGCAGAAGAAAAACGTGCTTGGTTAGACAAGAACACAGACGTAGCACTTGGTTCTGACGCCTTCTTCCCATTCGGTGACAATATCGAAAGAGCAAAGAAGAGCGGTGTTAAATATGTAGCACAGCCAGGCGGCTCAGTTCGTGATGACCATGTTATCATGACTTGTAACAAATACGACATGGTAATGAGCTTTACAGGAATTCGTTTATTCCACCACTAATTAAAATTTGAAAAAAATTAGAGCCCCTGTCCAAATTGGACAGGGGCTTTTTGTCAAACTGCTTTCTTCCGATTCACGAACATATAAATTCCCACCAATACAATCATTTCACATACAATTATAACATAAGGAAGAATAAACAACGGCAGTCCAAATCGTGTGTTAAATTCATGCAGAAGATGAATATACTCAAACATCAGTGATAATCCACCGAGGGGTAAAAAACATAATGCAGGACAGATGTTTTTTTTGCGAAGACTCATGACAAGGGTGGCAATAAATGTGAGGATAAAGCAAACCGCTAACACTAGTATTTGCGTTGCTAAGAATGGCCCAATTTCTTCGGGTTTCATTCCAAATGGAAGAGTATTATTAAGTAGACGATGTCCAACAAATGTCATTAGTACGAAAGTGTAAGTCATAGCCGCAAACTCAATTCCTAATACCGGGAATTTGATTTTGCTGGGAACTTGATGCTCCGTAAAATCAGGCAAGATTGCAAAAAGTGTTACAGCAATAAGTGCCGGGAAAATGTAGTTTACATAGGAAACAAGTACACTATATCCGAAAGAATATGGGTTTAAATTTACGTAAAGCTGGATAAAGAGCAGAATTCCTGTCGCAATAAGCAGGGTTTGGTTCTTTTTATTTACATTGATTTTTATTGTTTTAAAATAGTCGATTTCCTTTGGGGCATTTGCCTTGGCATGTTTGCAGTAAAGCATTTCTAAAGAGGTTCTCTCGTATAGCTTCTTACAGCTGACACATTCCTCAAAATGTTCCTCTACAAGCTGTTTACTCTCTGTTGAACACAGTTCATCTATGTAAGATGGGAGTAAATCTTTGATAATATTACAATTTATTTTTGGCATAGCTGCCTCCTTCTAATAAAGATTCAAAATTCAATTTAAGTTTCATTGTGGCCGGATAACTCGATGAGCTTTGTCTTACCACGAAAATAAGTGACTCTAGCCCAGTTTTCGCTTTTTCCCATGATGTCTCCAATTTCACGGAAGGATAAATCACCGAAACTTCGTAGATAAATCACCTCACGCATATCTTGGGGCAGGGTATGTAACTGTCTTAAAGTTTCCAAAAGTTCTATGCGTGACAGTGCCTGTCGTTCTGCAGATATTTCCGTTACAGATAGTTCTTCTGTAATATCAGTCATTGCAATTCGTTTATTTTTCTCCAAATACTGATAATAGGTATGTTTTCCTATCTGACACAACCAGGTGGAGAATTTGCAAGTATTGTCATAACGGTCAATAGACAGACATGCCTTGTAGAAGGTTTGCTGTGTCAGTTCCTCGGCCAGAGATTCGTTATGGCAAAGCGAGTATAAATATGAGTAGAGTAGTTTTGCATTTTCTTTAAAGAGCTCTTCCATTCAAACCTCCTTTCGTCTATATATCCGTTTCAAAAGCATTTCGTTACAAAGAATTTTAAATATATTTGAGTAAAAACGCAAGTAAACGCGTATTATATTCGAGAAACAATATAAATTTATCGAAAAACGATAAAAATATATTGACTTTCAATTTGTGTGGTAGTATTATCCAGTTAAAGAGAGTAGTAAATACTGGAAACTCTCTTGGGAAGGAAATGATAGTATGAAAAAAGAGACATTGATTAAACTTACCAAATATTTATTAGATTTCATGTTTTTTGGAGGGATTGTGCTGACGGCAACATTGCCTATTACGTTAAAAATGTTGGGAGCTTTCTCAGAGAATTTTCATCAGCATTATGGGGAATTGGTGCTTATTTACGTTGTTTTGGGCATTGCAGCGGTGGTGATTTTGCGAGAACTTCGCAAGATTTTTAAAACCGTAGTAAATAAAAATTGTTTCGTTAGAGAAAATGTAGTAAGCCTCGACAAGATGTGTAAATGGAGCTTTTTTATCGTACTCATGTCCATTATCCGCACCATCGTATTTGTAACACCTGCTATGCTGGTTGTGGTTTTGGTGTTTACCATTGCAGGGCTGTTTAGTAAGGTCTTAGGTTTCGTGTTTGAGGAAGCAGTGGGCTATAAAGAAGAAAATGACTTTACCATTTAAGAATGGAGTGACGATATGGCAATTCGAATTAATTTAGATGTAATGATGGCAAAAAGAAAAAAGGGGCTGACCGAACTGGCAAAGGAAGTGGATATTACCTTGGCGAATCTATCCATCTTGAAAAATGGAAAGGCAAAGGCGGTACGATTGGAAACCTTGAATGCAATTTGCAAGGCACTGCAGTGTCAGCCGGGCGATATTCTCGAATATGTAGAAGAGGATGAAGAGAACGTGGAATAGGAGGATGAAAAGATGAGTGATGAGAAAATAGTTTTAGTAGAAGCAACACCAGTCACACAGACGGTTGAGACACTGACGTTATATGACACGCATATGAAAGAAAATTTCCATATCTTTGGTGCAGCATCCATTCTATATGGACTTTTGTATGTGATTTGCATGTTTAAAAATGATGCAGGTATTTCGTATCCAATTTTTGTAGCAGGTACAATCGGATATATTGTTTTCTGTTTGCGAAAGTTGGAAATGAAACTGAAAAAAGAAAGTAGATTTTATATCATTAGCATGATGTTACTGGCAATATCTACCTTTTGTACGGATGATAGTAGAATTATTTTCTGTAATAAAACAGGTGTGTTCTTGCTGACTATCTGTATGTTGCTGGGCGTGATGTACGATACAAAGGCATGGAATTTAGGAAAGTATTTAGGTGCGATTGGAAAAGTATGTGTTATGGCGATTGGTCAAATAGGACGTCCTTTTTCTGATGCTGTCTGGTACTGTAAGAATAAATTAGACAAAAAGAATAGCAAATACCTGTATCTTTTGTTGGGATTTGGAATCACGATTCCATTGTTTGTGGTTGTGTTTATGTTGCTTTCCAGTGCGGATGCGGTATTTCGCAATATGGCAGAGCGTATCTTGAGCAACGTCTCTGGTGGAGATATTTATTTGATGACCCTAATGTTTCTTTTTATGGTCCTTGCAAGCTACTGCATGATAGCATATATGTGCAAAAAAGAGATAAAAGAAGAGGTAATTGATTCTAGAAAATGGGAGCCGCTCATCGGTATTCCTGTTGCATCTGTTCTTTCTCTTTTGTATCTGGTGTTTAGTGGAATTCAGATTTTGTATCTGTTTATGGGAAATATGCAGTTGCCAGAGGGGTATACTTATGCAGAATATGCGAGAGAAGGATTTTTTCAGTTGTTGGCGGTTAGTATTCTTAACCTGGCGATTGTACTAATTGGATTGTATTTCTTCAAGCCTAGCAAAGTACTCAAAGCAGTGTTAGCGGTGATGTCTTTGTGTACCTTTATCATGATTTCCTCTAGTGCAATGCGAATGATTATTTACATTCAGTATTATTACTTAACATTTCTTCGCATTTTAGTGCTTTGGAGCCTGGTAGTGCTGTTTTTGATTTTTGCAGGAGTCATTATCTATATTGTAAGAGAGGACTTTCCGCTGTTTCGCTATAGCCTTGTGGTGTTTACTTGTCTGTACGTTTGTTTATCCTTCAGTCATCCAGATTATTGGATTGCAAAGGTAAATCTGGCGAGTACAGAAAGCTCTCGTAGCGAGTTTTTCAAAGGGGAAGCATATAATGACTATAGATTTTTAAGTGATTTGAATGCGGATGCAGCACCTGTAATGCTGGATTGGATAAAGGATGAAGGATATTCTTTGGATAGTTATTATTTGGAAGATATGGGTTTTGATGAGTATTTAGGAGAGGTAAAAGGGATGGAGGATAAAAATGAACTGGATGAGAAGGCATGGTGTGCATACAGATATCCACAACGGTTACGTGAAAATTGTAAGGAGATTGGTTTATGGAATTTCAATGTTTCTAGGTTTCTTGCTGATTATTTGGGTGGTTTGGGGCAATACGGCTCTTGAATTAAATGAATACAAAATAAAAAGTGAACGATTGCCTGAAAATTTTGATGGTTTTCGCATTGTACAGATATCAGACTTACACAATGCTGAAATGGGCGAGGATAATGTAAAACTATTGGATATGATTGAGACAGCAGATCCAGATATTATAGCAATCACCGGCGATATGATAGACCACAGAAAAACAGATGTGGAGATTGCACTTCAGTTTGCAGCGAAAGCAGTAGAAATCGCACCCTGTTACTATGTAACAGGAAATCATGAAGCATGTGTGCCAAGGACGGAGTATTTAGAACTTGAGCAGGGATTAGTCACTTTAGGTGTACATGTACTGCATGATGAAGAGATTTTCCTGGAGAAAGATGGACAAAGCATTACTTTGGTGGGGATGGACGATCCTACCTTTCAGCAAAATTTTAATGGCGTAAGATACAATATGACTTCGGATGGAATCAGCAGCTTGTTTTCCGGTGAAGAATTTCATATTTTACTTTCTCATCGTCCAGAGTTTTTTTCAGAGTATGTGGGAGCGGATGTGGATTTGGTATTGTCCGGTCATGCACATGGAGGACAGTTTCGTCTTCCGTTTATTGGTGGCCTGGCAGCACCAAATCAAGGGCTTTTCCCAAAGTATGATGCTGGGGTATTTACAGAAGGGAATACCAATATGGTTGTAAGTCGAGGGATAGGAAATAGTATCTTTCCATTTCGATTTAATAACCGACCAGAGATTATTTTGATAGAGCTGGGAAGATAGCATTATCCAATCATTCCCAGGATAAAGTCTGTTGACAAAATACGCGAGTTAGTTTAAACTAACTCGCGTATTTGTTTTTTAGAACATAAAAAGAAAGAGGTATATCATGAATCAGAAAAGACAGATTTTAAATTGGACCATGCTAATTTCACTTATCGTAGTATTTGCATCCGGAATTTTGGTAAAACCATTTCCAAGTATGTGGATGGGAATCGCCCATGCGGTATCAGGAGTAGTGCTGTTTGTGAGTGCTATGATACATATCGTGGGACATATGAGAATTCGAAAATCATAAAGAGCTAAACCGCTGAGGATGCGCAGCTCGCGGAGAAGAAAATAGTTGCCTAGCAACACCGCTCGCGCACGAAGAGTTCGCAAGCGAACTCTTTTTTATTAAAAATAAAATGGGCATTTTTTAGGACACGCAGTTGTGATATAATGAGTGCAAGTAAGTTTGTGAGGGAGCACCCATAAAACAAATAGTGGAATAGCGAGGATTTTACATGGCGCTAAAATTAATTTTGGGCAATTCAGGTGGTGGTAAAACAGAATACATGTATGAACAGGTAGTGAAAGCAGCGGAGGCTAATCCAAAGCAGAACTATCTTGTTGTGGTGCCTGAACAGTTTACCATGCAGACACAGCGAAAACTGGTGGATTTGTCTACCAATCATGCAATTATGAATATTGATGTTCTCAGTTTTCAGCGTTTGGCCTATCGTATTTTCGATGAACTGGGAAAGACGGATATCAAGATTTTAGAGGAAACTGGTAAGAGTCTGGTGCTTCGCAAAATTGCACAGGAAAAGGCAGAACAGCTTAGTGTTTTAAAAAGCAATATGCATCGCATGGGATATATCGGAGAGGTGAAATCCTTTATTTCTGAGTTGATGCAGTATAATATTTCTCCAAGTCAGTTAGAGGATTGTATCAAAGAAGAGAAGTTTTCGAAGAGCCTGACGTCGAAATTGCAGGATATTTCGGTTATGTATCAGGGCTTTGCAGAGTTTTTGGAAGGAAAATATATTACACAAGAGGAACTATTGCATGTGTTGATTCGCATTGCAGATGAGTCCAAGATTTTAAAAGATAGTGTGCTCGTTTTGGACGAGTTTACGGGATTTACGCCAGTTCAGGTGGAATTACTTCGTAAACTAATGTCTATTTGTAGTGAGATTTGGGTTTCACTTACGATCGATGCAAAGGAAAACTTTTTCCATAGCAGAGGGATGCAGGAATTATTTGATATGCCGAAGAAAACCATCGGCACCCTTATGGATTTGGCGAAACAGACACATACGGAAGTGCTAGAGCCAGTGGTAATTACAGGGGGAGAGAAAAAGCGTTTTAAAGACGCACCATCTCTCTATTTCATGGAGCAGAATCTATTTCGCAGCAGTTATCAGAGAAAATTTGGAGAAACCGAAGAAATCCAGATTTTTTCATTGAAAAATCCAAAGGAGGAGCTGACATGGGCTGCGAGAAAAATCAATGATTTGGTACAGAATCAGGGATATCGCTATCGTGATATTGCGGTAGTATCTGGAGATGTAGAAACTTATGGAAATTATGTGGAACAGATTTGTGGGAAATACAAGATTCCGTATTTCCTTGATAAGACCAAAGAAGTATTGTTCCATCCATTTATCGAGTTCGTTCGTGGACTGTTAGAGGTGATTAGTAGCGATTTCTCTTATCATAGTGTGATGCGTTTGCTTCGCACGGGGTATTGTCAGCTCGAACAACAGGAAATTGATATATTAGAAAATTATTTGCTTGCTACAGGTATTCGCGGTCAGAAGATGTGGAGCAAGCGTTGGCTTCGTTTGCCAAAGAATGAAAGAGCCTATGATTTAGAAAAACTGGAGACCATTCGTCAGAAGTTCATGGTTGATTTGGAACCCGTACTTCAGGGATTTGGGAAAAAGGAAGATAGGAAAGCCACTGTTGAAGAGATGGTACAAGCGATTTATGCCTACATGGTAGCTCTCGATGTAGAAACACAGCTTTTCCAAAAAGAAAAAGAATTATTACAGGCTGGAGAACAGACGAAATCCAAGGAATATGGGCAGATTTATCGGGTAGTGATGGAACTGTTCGAAAAATGTATTCAGGTACTTGGAAAAGAATGCTTGTCTATTCAGGAACTCAGTGAAATTTTAGATGCGGGCTTTGAGGCTGCGAAAGTGGCGGTAATTCCACCTGGGTATGACAGTGTTACGATTGGTGATATTGAGAGAACTCGTCTAAATCATGTAAAAGTATTGCTTTTCTTAGGCGTAAACGAAGGTATCGTGCCGAAATCCATAAATCAGGGAGGGATTATTTCCCAGTATGAACGTGATGCTATGGAAGCGGCAGACATTACTTTGGCACCAGGAGCGAGAGAACAGGCATTTATTCAGAAATTTTATTTGTATTTAAATATGACGAAGCCTTCCCATCAGTTGTGCTTAACATATAGCCGAGTGGATCGTGAGGGAAAAGCATTACGCCCATCGTATCTGATTCGCACGATTTTGCGTATGTTTCCGGATATGAAGGTACAGGAAATGGAAGAATTGGAGAATCAGCTAGATGTTTCCACAACCATGGCAGCTAGAGAATATTTCCTTGCAGGGGAACGAAGTCCAGAGTGGTATGCCTTGGCAAAATGCTTTATGGAAAGTGATGATGAGCAGGTTCGTGCCAATACCAAGGCAATTTTGGATGCGTTCTATTATCAGTATAATCACGACCCAATCAGCCATGTGGTAGCAGAAGCAATCTATGGTAAGAACATAGAGGGCAGTGTAACCCGATTGGAAAAGTTTGCAAAATGTGCATATTCCCATTATTTGTCTTATGGTTTGAAACTACGAGAACGAGAAGAAAGTGGTTTCGAAAGTGTGGATATGGGAAATCTGTACCACACGGCAGTGGAAATCTACAGTAAGAAATTAGCGGAATCAGAATATGATTGGTTTACAGTGCCAGAGGAAACAAGGGATAGCTATGCCCAGACAGCAATGGAAGAAGCAATTTTGGCCTATCCGAACTTAAGTATTTATGCGACTGCCGAAAATGCCCATATGGCAGGCCGTATGAATCATATCTTCAAACAGACGATTTGGGCACTTACGACGCAGGTGCGAAAGGGGCGATTTGTCCCAAATGATTTTGAAGTGTCTTTCTCGAAGGCGGATCACTTGGAGGCATTGGAATTTGATTTGGAAAAGGATAATAATATCCAGCTTCGTGGTCGTATTGACCGCTTGGATACCTGCGTGGACGATAATCGTTTGTATGTAAAGGTAATTGATTACAAATCGGGAAATACTAAGTTTGATTTGCTCCAACTTTATCATGGTATGCAGCTTCAGTTAGTAGTATATATGAATGCCGCTATGGAATTAGAGAAGAAAAAACATGCCAAAAAAGAAATCGTGCCGGGTGGACTTTTCTATTATCACATTGATGATCCAGTGGTAGAGGTTACAGGGGAAGTAGACGAAGCAGAGGTACGTGAAGCCATTCTAAAAGAATTAAAGCCAGATGGTCTGGTAAATCAGGAAGAGACCATCTATCGTGCCATGGATGACGAGTTTGAACAGAAATCGGATGTGATTCCAGTAGAACTGAAAAAATCAGGAGAGTTGTCTGCCCGCTCCTCCGTGGCAAGTACAGAGGAATTTGACATCCTTAGCGAATATGTCAAACACAACATTGTGAAAACTGGAAATGATATTTATCAGGGCAATGTACAGATTTCACCTTTTGTCGAAGGACAAATGTCCAGTTGCGATTATTGTCCTTACAAAGCGATATGTGGTTTTGATGTAAAGATTCAAGGCTTTGAGGAACGCAAAGCAGGAAAAATAGATAAAAAAGATATTTTTGAACGAATGGCTACAGAAAATGCGATTTGTCGTGCAAAGAATTAAAGGAAATAGGAAACGATGAAGTGGACCAAGGAACAGCAAAATGTAATTGATTGTCGCAATCGAAACATACTGGTATCTGCAGCAGCAGGCTCTGGTAAAACAGCCGTTTTGGTAGAGCGAATTATTCAGAAAATTACAGATGAAACACAGCCTGTCGATATCGACAGGCTCTTGGTGGTGACTTTTACCAAGGCTGCAGCCGCAGAGATGCGAGAACGAATTGGAAACGCCATTGAAAAGCTTTTGGAAGAAAATCCAGAGAATGAAAATTTAAGAAAACAACAAACTCTGCTTCATAATGCACAGATTACTACCATTGATAGTTTCTGTCTTTTTGTCGTGCGCAATCATTTTGAAGAAATTGGGCTGGAACCTAATTTCCGTATTGCGGACCCCGGTGAAATCAAACTTTTGGAACTGGATGTATTAAATGAGGTGTTTGAGCAGGAGTACCAGCGCCACAGCACAGCTTTTGCAGACGAGGAAGGTGGGGATCACTTCCTGCAGTTGGTAGACGCATACTCAGACAAACGAAGTAACAAGGCTGTTAAAGATATGATATCCAAAATATACACACAGTCTGCCAGCAATCCTTGGCCAAAAGAATGGGTACAATCCTTGATTGCCCCATATATGGTTGTGAACAAAGAAGAATTAATAGAAACGGATTTGATGCAAGGAATTTATTCCTATGTGAAAAATATTCTTCTGGATATGCCAGAACAATTAGATGGATTTCGTCAGGTGGCACTTTCTGAGCCAGGGCTTGAGAAGTACGCCGCGAATATCGAGAAGGACATAGAAGCTTTCTCCGGCTTAGAGGATATAAAAAACTTTGAAGAGCTAGGAGCATTTTGTCAAAATCTATATGCTTCTATGGGGAATCTGACCGCCATTCGTGGCTTCGAAGGAAATGTAGAAAAGAAAGATGCGGTTGCGAATGGAAGAAACGGCATCAAAAAAGAAGTCAAAGAGATATGCGAGAGATATTTTGCAATGTCCTTGGATGAGCTCGTAGAACAGTTAGGTCGAATGCGAGGCATTGCAGAAGAAATCCTGCGTTTGACCCTATTATATATGGATGTGTTAGAGAAAAAGAAACGTGAGAAACATCTCATGGACTTTTCGGATATCGAGCATGCAGCATTGCGGATTTTGGTGGATGAAAAGACAAAAGAACACCGTTCATCTTCCATGGAATTTAAAGAACAGTTCGAAGAAATCATGATTGACGAGTACCAGGACAGCAACCAGGTACAGGAGGAAATCATGCGTGCAATTTCTCGTGAATCCCTGGGCGAATATAATATGTTTATGGTAGGAGATGTGAAACAGAGTATTTATCGTTTCCGATTGGCACGTCCAGAGTTATTTATGGAAAAGTTTGCGACTTACGATTTGGAGGAGAGTAAGAAACAAAGAATCGATTTACGTAGGAATTTCCGAAGTCGTCGCGAGGTGCTGGATTTTACGAATGATGTATTCTATAAAATTATGGCGGCGGATTTAGGCAATGTTGCGTATGATGCAGATGCTGCACTGTATTACGGGGCAGGTTATGCAGAGACCGAGGATATGAAAGCAGAGGTGCTTTTGTATGAGACAGATACGTTGACAGATGGTGACAGTGATGCGGATAGCTTGAGTAAACGTCAGTTGGAAGCACGTATGGTAGCTCAGCATATTTTAGAATTAAAGGAAACACTTCAGGTAACAGATAAAGCCACAGGAGAGATGCGCCCGCTTCGTAATAGCGATATTGTAATTTTGTTCCGCAGTTTAAGCGGTTGGGGCAATGAGTTTGTTTCCGTTTTGGAGGATTGTGGAATTCCGGCACATGTATCGACTTCTACGGGATATTTTTCTGCGGTAGAAGTACAAACGGTACTTAGCTTCCTGAAAATATTGGACAATCCATATCAGGATATTCCGATGGCAGCCGTACTTAAGTCTGCCATTGTGGGATTGGACAATGAGGAACTGGCCGAAATAGCTTTGACCAAAGAGGTGACCAGTTTTGCAGAAGCAGCATGCAAGCAAATGGAAGCGGCTACAGAAGGAAAACTATATCGTTTCCAAGAACTGTACCAGAGGCTGCGTGGAAAAGTCATGGATACACCAATTCATCAGTTGATTGATATGGTGTTAGAGGAGACTGGGTATGGAGATTATGTAAAAGCATTGCCAGCGGGAAGTCAGAGAAAAGCGAATCTGGATATGCTGGTCGAAAAAGCCATTGCTTACGAAAAGACCAGTTATAAGGGCTTGTTCCACTTTGTCAGATATATTGACCAGCTTCAGAAATATGAGGTGGATTTTGGAGAAGCAGATGTAACGGGCGAAAATGAAGATGTAGTACGTCTGATGACGATACATAAGAGTAAAGGTTTGGAGTTCCCTGTCGTATTTGTATCAGGCATTTCCAAGCAGTTTAATGAAAGTGATTCCAGAGATAAGATGGCGATTCACCCGGATATGGGGTTGGGGCTGGATGAAGTGCAAAGTACCCCAAGAATAAAGCGCAAATGTCTTATCCGAAGTGAGATTGCAGAACGAATCCGTCGTGACAATCTTGGTGAAGAACTGCGTGTTTTATATGTTGCAATGACCCGTGCCAAGGAAAAACTGATTCTCACTGGAACGATAAAAAATCAGGAAAAACTATACGAGTCGTATATGGGAAATGTGCTTCCAGAAGTGCCGCTTTCCTTTAGTCAAAGAACGAAGGCGAAGAAATATATGGATTGGATTGCACCTGCGGTATTGTCTTATCCGGATAAGTATGCGTTTACCTTTGTAAATGCTACAGATTTGGTGCTGGCAACCGCCAAAGGAATGGCAGAGAAGACCATCGCAAAAGAGGTACTGCTAGAGAAAATCCAACGTGCAGATGATATGCTGGTAGAGGAATATAAAGAGTGTTTTGCTTACCAATATCCGTATGAACAGGAAAAGGAGAAAAAGAGCAAGTACTCCGTTTCTGAGTTGAAGCATGATTCCATGGTGGAAAACTATGACCGTATGGAAGGCGAGGTAGAGGTTCCAGATTTCTTGTTGGAAGAAAGAGAATCTTATGTGCCAGCGTTTGCACAGGAAGGACTTGCTAAACGAGAGGAGGTCAATCGTGGTGCCCTTCGAGGAACTGCTGTGCATCGTGTCATGGAATGCATGGATTTTGCGGCATTTTTAGAAGTGGATCAAACCTCACAAGAGGCGGTTATGGACTATCTCACCAAGGAATTGGACCGTATGGTACCAGAACTTTTGACAGAGGAGCAGTATGTGCTGGTGGATATGAAGAAACTACTGGCTTTCTTCCAGTCTCCAGTTGCCATTCGCATGGCCAAGGCAGCACAAAGAGGAGACCTCTTCCGGGAAAAACCATTTGTTATGGATTATGAAGGGGTACTGTTACAGGGAATTATCGACGTGTTCTGGTTAGAGGAAAATAGAATTGTTTTGTTGGATTACAAGACAGACCGGGTGAAGGCAGAGGACGAATTGATACAACGATATAAAAAACAGCTAGAGCTATATGCGCAGGCACTTTGTCGTATTTTTTCTACGAAAGAACACACAATAGACAGCACAGAAAATCTAATTTATTCATTCTGCTTCAATAAGGAGATAGAATTATAAGGAGAACTATTATGAGTCAAATTATACTTGCATCCCAATCCCCTAGAAGAAAAGAACTTCTAGAGCAGATTGGATTAGAATTTGAAATATGCCCTGCGAAAGGAGAAGAGGTCATCACAAAGACCATTCCAGAGGAAGTGGTTATGGAGCTTTCGAAGCAAAAGGCAGAGGAAGTCGCTTCTATGGTATCTTCTTTTGGGGAAGAGCATAAAGATATAACAACTCCATCAGATATTTTGGTGATTGGAGCAGATACAGTAGTTGCATATGATGGCAAAATTCTCGGGAAGCCTGTGGATGAAGCGGATGCGAAGAGAATGCTTACGATGCTTTCTGGAAATACCCACAGCGTATTTACCGGTGTAACTCTGGTGTTAATTGACAAGAGTGGTCGTGCAGGCGAGCTGGTTTTTTATGAAAAAACCAATGTAAAAATGCATGCAATGTCGGAGGCAGAGATAGACCGCTACATTGCTACAGGCGAGCCAATGGACAAAGCAGGAAGTTATGGAATCCAGGGGAAATGTGCAATTTATATTGAGAAAATTGATGGGGATTACAATAACGTAGTGGGTCTCCCAATTGCAAGAATCTATCAGGAATTAAAAAATATTGGCATTGATATCCATTTATGGTAAACTAGCCATAACACAATTATATTAGGAGGGGTTTCTATGTATAATTACGATGACGAAGTATTAGAGGTATTTCTTGAGAATCAGGGCCAGCTTTTTCCGGAAAATGTGGCAGAGACACCAGAAGAAGCAGAAGAATTCTTAGATGACTGCATGGCAGTTGTATGTAAGAATTTTAGGGAAGTAAAAGAATATTTTGAAGAAGCAGGAACAGATATTGCTGGTATGTCAGATGATGATATTATGGAGGCCAGCGAAGTATTTGCACTTCCAAGCGGAAGATTTTTGATTGTAGAAGGATAAACGATGAAGAGAAAAATAGTAACGTTATGTTTGGCTGTAGCGTTATTATCTAGTACTTTAGCAGGATGTACCATTGGAAATACAGAAATTGTCCTAAACATGAATTCCGTAGGACGTAATCATGTGTTTTCCATTAATGGTGAGAAATGTACCAAAGAAGAAGCACGTCTTTACCTGTGCAATTACCAGAATATATATGGTTATGCATATGGCATCAATTTGTGGGAGTACGATGATAAGAAACTTGCAGACGACAGTGATTTAGAAGATTATGTGAAGGATATCACTTTATCTGAACTGGCAAATATTATGTGTATGGAACAGTTGGCGGAGCAGCAGGAACTTACACTTACACAGGACGAGAAGGATAAGGTAGCAAAAGTTGCAGAGGAATACTATGCGTCTTTGAGCAAAGAGGAACGTTCCTATATTGGCGTAGACCAAAGTAAGGTAAAACGTTTTTATGAGAAGTATGCCATTGCACAAAAATTATACAAGACTTTAACGCAGGGAATTAGTGAAGAAGTAAGTGATGATGAAGCTCGTGTGATGAGGATTCAGCAGATTTTTGTGAAAAGTGAAGAAAAAGCACTGTTTGTAGAGTCGAAACTGGGAGGAAAAGAGAAGTTCGATAGTCTTGCCAGCACATATAATGAAGCTGGGGTAATTGAGAGAAATCTGGCACGTGGTGAGTATCCAGAAGAAGTAGATGAGATAGTATTTCATTTGGATGATGGCGAAACTTCAGGAATGATTACGACAGACGAGGGATACTATTTTATTAAATGTCTGAATAAGTTTGATAAAGAGCTGACCGAAGAAAATAAAGATAATATTATTGCGAAAAGAAGAAAAGAACAGTTCGAGGATAAACTCATTGAATTTATCGAGAATTCGCAATTTGATCTGAATGAAAAAGTATGGGCAGATATTCAAGTAGATACTACAGGGAATATCAAAACCAATAGTTTTTTTGAAACATATGAAAAATATTTTGCAGAATAAGAGGGTGTAAGTATGGAATGGGAATTTTCAATCCTTTACGCGTTGCAGGAAATACATAATCCAGTGTTAGATGACATTATGTTATTTATCACTTCGCTTGGAGATGATGGATGGCTTTGGCTGGCAACTGGTATCATTTGTCTTTGGTTTAAGAAACATCGCAAGATGGGATTCAGTTATTGTTATCTATGTTGTGTACCTTTATTCTGGGAAATTTAATTTTAAAGAATATATTTGCCAGACCAAGACCATGTGATATTGATGCAGCGGTGAACTTGTTGATTTCCCGTCCGCATGGACATTCGTTCCCATCTGGACATTCCATCAACAGTATGGTTGCTGCCGTGGCATTGTTTTTAAACAATAAGAAAATCGGTATTCCAGCGGTGATAATCGCTACATTAATCGGATTTTCCCGTCTATATTTATTCGTACATTTTCCAACGGATGTATTGGGTGGATTCGCAATCGCAATTTTAGTGGCAATCGGCGTAGATTGGGCATTCCGCCAATTCCAAATAAGGAAATCAAATAAAGCATAAAAATTGAGGGCTGTCGCAAATCCCCATTTGCCGACGCCCTTTCTTCATGTTTTGAAATAAATATGTCGCAGTTTCTTCTTGGGATTTTCGAGCCTTGAAGAAAAATGCTATATTTTCTTGAAACACACTTCCGACTTAAGTTTTGTGTCTTTCATCCATTTTACTATCTGCGAAGTATGTCCGATGTGAAAAAGACACTGGTACATCCTTTCCTAGTGTCTCTAAGTACGACGTCTTTATATAGTTGATATTACATATGCATACTCGAAACTCGGTGCAAAACGGCACCTCAGACAGTCGAGCATGCATATGACATTATATAAATCCGTCGTACTCAGAGACACTGCATGAAAAGGTTCGCTGGACCTTTTCATTGCATGCATTGCAACGAAAAGTCTGTAAAGGTGTCTTTTCTCACACGGACATTCTTTGCAGATTGTAAAATATTTGAAAGACATAAAAAATCACAAGAGGCGGAAGTGTGTTTCTTAGAAAACAAGCATTTTCCTTAACGTGAGAAAATTTCAAGAAGAAACTGCGACATATTTATTTCGAATTATAAAAATAAGGGCGTCGGCAAATGGGGATTTGCGACAGCCCTCAATTTTTGCACTTTATTTGGTTAGTAATAACATGATTTCGTTGCTGCGTTTTACGAATTTCGCCATAGCCTCTGGTGAAAGTGGCTGGTTGCTAAGGAGCGCCAGGTCGTAAAGCTGTTCTGCGAACATAGGTACATGTTTACTGTCTTTGTTTTCTATGATGTACTGAACCAAAGCATTATTTGCATTTAAGGTAAGTGTTTGGTCAGCAGCAAACATGCTCATATCCATTCCGCCCATGCCGTTCATGGCGTACATTCTCATCATATCCTGCATACGACGTCCTTCTTCGGAAAGGGTAATTACAGAAGCAATACCATCGTTTTTGAGTTTCTCAACTTTGATGGTAAGTCGTTCATTGTTTAATGCACTCTTGAATACTTCGGAGAGTGTAGTAGTAATTTCAGTCAAATCTTCTCCAGATTCTTCCTTTAAGGATTCCGTAAGGTCAGCATCAATACGCATGAAGCGATAGCTTTCATTTCTCATTTCGAGCTGTGAAATGAAAGAAGTATCGATGTTATGGTTTAAGATAACTGCGTTCATACCCTGTTCCTTGAAGAGGGTAATGTACTGTCCCTGCTGGTTGAGATCAGTTACATAGTAAACTATTTTGCGGTCGTCCTTGAGGTCATCTGCTGTTGTAATATCGTCCTCTACTATTTCAGCTTCCACAGCATTACCTTCTTCATCCGTAGCGGATTCTGTTGCAACTGGTGCAAGTAATTCAGGTAATGTCTGATATTTGTCATTAATATCTTTGAAAAGAATGTAATCATTCATCTTGTCACAGAATTTTTCATCCTTTAAGCAGCCGAATTTGATGAATGGACTGATGTCATCCCAGTATTTTTCATAAGCTTCTTTTTCGGTTTTGCACATACCGATGAGCTTGTCTGCAACCTTCTTGGTGATGTATTCTGAAATTTTCTTAACGAAGCCGTCATTCTGCAAAGCGCTACGGGAAACGTTAAGTGGTAAATCAGGACAGTCGATAACACCTTTCAATAACATAAGAAATTCTGGAATTACTTCCTTGATATTATCCGCGATAAATACCTGGTTGTTGTAAAGCTTGATGGTTCCTTCAATGGAATCGTATTCGGTATTAATCTTAGGGAAGTAAAGGATACCCTTTAAATTAAATGGATAGTCCATATTTAAGTGAATCCAGAAGAGTGGTTCCTTATAATCCAGGAATACATTGCGGTAAAATGCTTTGTAATCTTCTTCGGTACATTCGTTTGGATTCTTTGCCCAAAGTGGATGAACGTCGTTCAGTGGAACTGGACGTTTTACAATTTTGCATTTGTCTGTTGCTGGAGAAATTTCATTTCCATCGGCATCTGTTTTTGCTGCTTCGTGAATTTCTTCTACCACTTCATCACTGTCTAAAACATTTTCTTTGTCAATGGTTTCATACTCGGTAGCTGCACCAGCCTTGCTCAAATAGATTTCGGTTGGCATGAAAGAGCAGTATTTCTGGATTACTTCTCTTGCACGATATTCATTGGCAAATGCCAGACTATCTTCATTCAAATATAATGTGATTTCTGTACCAATAGAAGTTTTGTCGCTATCGGTCATATCGTATTCGGTACCACCATCGCAAGACCAGTGAACAGCAGTTGCACCATCCTGATAAGAGAGTGTATCAATGGTAACCTCATCTGCAACCATGAATGCAGAGTAGAAGCCGAGACCGAAATGACCGATAATCTGGTCGTCACTGGATTTATCTTTGTATTTTTCAATGAAATCAGTCGCACCTGAAAATGCAATCTTGGTGATATATTCTTCCACTTCTTCAGCAGTCATACCAAGACCATTGTCAATGAATTTAATGGTTTTGTCTTCTGGACTAACAATAACCTCAATCTTTGCTTTGTAATCTGTTGGAAGAGAATATTCTCCCATCATGTCTAATTTTTTGAGTTTTGTAATTGCATCGCAGCCATTTGAAATTAATTCACGATAGAAAATATCATGGTCAGAATATAACCATTTTTTAATAATCGGAAATAGGTTTTCACTGTCAATAGACAGGCTTCCATGTTTGTTTGCCATAATTGTAGTACTCCTTTTCTATATTCAAATTCCAATGCTAAGGAGGTAGGAATTTGTCATCTGTAAAAGATGATATCCCTGTAAATTTGAAAAGTCAATAGAAAATTAGCACTCTTTTTTACAGAGTGCTAACAAAAGCCTGCAAAGCCTGTAAAATCAAGGGTTTTGTAATTCTTAAAAGTTTATAAACAAGGCTTTTGGTAGACAAGAACATAGCCTATATGTTATGATATACAAAGTATTTAGAGAAAGTTGTGGAGGTTTTATGTTTACAAAAGTAAAACGAGGTTTGCTCTTGTTTTTGGTAGGAATTATGCTGTTTTCCTGCGTTGCATGTGGAAACAAGCAAACAGGAGATACAGAAAATAACCAAGGTTTGGGAAGTGAGATAGAGTCCGAATCTGAAATTGAAAAAAAGGTTGAAATCGTAGATGCGACAGATATTCTCACCAAAGTGTGGAATTCTTATGAGACAGAGGATACCGATGGAAATAGATACAATGATCGATTTGCTATCATGGGTGGACATTTTGAGTCTGCAGTGATGGATATGCCTGCCAAATACGATTTGACTCAAACCAGTGATTTGGAACTGATGTATTGTGTACCACAGTCTTCAATTGTGATGATAGATGATGCTGCGACAATGGTACATTTGATGGTGGCAAGTACCTTTACGGCGGGAGCCTATCATGTGACAGATGCTGCAAATGTAAAAACGGTTGTAGATGAAGTGAAACAGCAGATTATACAGAATCATTGGTTAGATGGTTTTCCAGATGAATATCTAATTATGACAGTGGATGACCAGTATGTGATATCTGCCATTGGAAATGTTGATGTAGTGGACAATTTTGAAACAATTCTTAAAGAAATCTATGGAAAACAAGTTACAGTACAGATGAAAGAGAGTGTTCGATAAATAATATTTTGTTACATCAGTATTGAAAAAACAGAAAAAAAAGGTTATAATGTATACAATTTAATTTAGGGGGACGAAAGATGTTAGGATTCGGTTTAAGAGAAGTTGGATGTTTTGCAGCAGGTGTTTTGTTTGGTACTGCTGGTATCAAAGTGCTTTCTAGCAAAGATGCGAAGAAGGTATATGTGAAAGGTACAGCAGCAGCTCTTCGTGCAAAGGATTATGTAATGGAAACAGTTACTACAATCCAGGCAGAAGCAGAAGATATTTATGCAGAAGCAAAAGCTTTGAATGAAGAACGTGCAGCTGAAGAAGAGGCAGCAAACGCTGTATTAGAATAAGGAATGTAAAAGGGCTGTCTCAGACAGCCCTTTTTCTTTCATAGAAAATGGTTGAAAATTGGGGTTAGAACTATGAAGTTTACAATTAAGCATGAAATCAAGGGGAGAATGCGTATTCATGTGGTTTCGCAGAAAAAAATGACGCATGAAGAAGCAGATACGCTGGAATATTTTTTGCATACACAAAAAAATGTTATCAAATCCAAGGTCTATGATCGTATTGGAGATGTAGCAATTGAATATACTGGAGAACGGGATGAGATTATCACTCTTTTGAAATCCTATGAAAAAGAAAGTGTCGAACTTCCAACAGGGTTAATAGAAAATTCAGGAAGAGCTTTGAACGATAAATACAAAGAACGTTTGATTTTGCATGTTCTGCTTCGATACGTAGGAAAGCTGTTTTTCCCAAGACCACTTCGCTATGCGATAATCGGATTTAATGCGGTTCGATATATTAGCGAGGGGCTGAAAGTACTTTGGAAACATAGACTAGAAGTATCCGTACTAGATGCTACAGCGATTGCAGTGTCTCTCATTCGAGCTGACTTTGAAACGGCAGGTTCTATTATGTTCCTGTTGGGAATTGGTGAACAACTGGAAGAATGGACACACAAGAAATCGGTCGATGATTTGGCTCGTACTATGTCCCTGAATATCGGCAAGGTATGGTTAAAGACAGGAACTCAACAGATTTTGGTGCCAGCTTCTGAAATTCGTCAAGGAGATGACATTATAGTACATATGGGCAATGTGGTTCCATTTGATGGCTATGTGTTAGAAGGTGAAGCGATGGTGAATCAGGCATCGCTTACTGGCGAATCTGTTCCGGTAGCAAAAGATTATAATGATAGTATTTTTGCGGGAACGATTGTGGAAGAAGGGGAACTCACGATTCGAGTAACCGCTGCCGAAGGAAAAGGCAGATATGATAGAATCGTTTCTATGATAGAAGAAACAGAGAAGTTGAAATCAGCGATGGAAGGCAAGGCGGCTCATTTGGCAGACCGATTGGTTCCATATACCTTAGGTGGTGCAGCACTGACATATTTCTTCACTAGAAATGTAAACAAGATGTTGTCGGTACTTTTGGTAGACTTCTCCTGTGCCTTGAAATTAGCTATGCCGATTGCAGTATTGTCAGCAATCCGCGAAGCACGTATGCATGATATTACTGTAAAAGGTGGTAAATATCTAGAAGCTTTGGCAGAAGCCGATACCATTGTGTTTGATAAAACAGGTACACTGACAAAGGCGACACCTACAGTAGTAGATGTAGTATCTTTCGATGGAAGAGAACCAGATGAGCTTTTGCGTATTGCAGCTTGTTTGGAAGAACATTTTCCACATTCTATGGCAAAAGCCGTCGTTGATGCGGCGATAGAAAAGGGGCTCGAACACAATGAACTTCATACCAAGGCGACTTATGTTGTTGCACATGGTATTTCTACAACAGTAGATGGAAAAGAGACGATTTTAGGTAGCCGCCATTTTGTTTTTGAAGATGAAGGTTGTCAGGTGCCAGCAGGAAAAGAAGAGTTGTTTCACAATCTTCCGGCCCATCATTCCCATCTTTTCCTGGCAATAGAAAAGATGTTGGTAGGCGTTATCTGCATTGAAGACCCAATTCGTGGGGAAGCAGCAGAGGTGATTCGTCAGCTTCGAGAAGTAGGATTCCAGAAGGTAGTGATTATGACTGGTGATAGTGAGCGTACCGCTGCCAGCGTAGCCAAAACACTTGGGGTTCATGAATATTATTCGGAAGTCTTGCCAGAGGATAAAGCAAATTATATTTTAGAGCAGAAGGCACTTGGCAGAAAGGTGGTTATGATTGGAGATGGAATCAATGATTCTCCAGCACTATCCGCCGCAGATGTAGGTATTGCAATTAGTGATGGTGCAGAAATTGCACGCGAAATTGCAGATATTACCATAGGTGCAGAAGATTTGTACCAACTGGTTACGTTAAAGAAGCTGAGCAATGCCCTGGTAAAACGTATTCAAAAGAATTACCGTGAAATAGTAGGTATCAATGGTACATTGATTGGTCTTGGTGTGGCAGGTTTGATTATGCCTACTACTTCTGCTATGATACATAACACATCTACGTTGCTCATCGGTGTTGAAAGTATGACAGATCTCTTATAGTAGATTTATATATTTAGGAGGAAAATGACTGGATGGATATCTATTCTCTCATTAAGTTAGTTGGAGGACTTGCCTTTTTCTTATATGGAATGAAAGTAATGTCTGATGGCTTGGAAAAAAGTTCAGATGGAAAAATTGAAAAATATCTGGACAAAATTACCCAGAATAAGTTCTTTGCGTTACTGTTTGGTGCGGTGATGACGATTGCAGTGCAGTCTTCATCGGCAGTTACGGTAATGTTGGTAGGTTTGGTAAACTCAGGTATGCTGGAGTTTGGTCAGACAATCGGTGTGCTTATGGGCTCCAATATTGGAACCACACTTACTGCATGGATTTTGAGTTTAGCAGGAATTGATAGTGACATTGTCTGGGTAAACCTTTTAAAACCTGCGAACTTTGCTCCAATCTTTGCTTTAGTTGGTGTTATTATGATTATGGCAGGAAAGAAGCAGAAACACCAGAGCCTTGGTAATGTTCTGGTTGGATTTGCAGTACTGATGTCGGGTATGACTTTTATGTCCGATGCGATGGAACCATTGTCAGAAATGCCGGAATTTGCTAGCCTTTTGACTGCATTTGAGAATCCAATTTTGGCAGTGTTGGTAGGTGCTGGATTTACAGGTGTTATTCAAAGTTCTGCGGCATCTGTTGCGATTTTACAGGCCTTATCTATGACGGGGGGAGTAACCTATGGTATGGCTCTTCCAATTATCATGGGACAGAATATCGGTACTTGTGTAACTGCACTTTTATCCAGCATTGGTGTAAATCGTAGTGCCAAAAAAGTAGCAGTTGTACATTTGTCTTTCAATATCATTGGAACTACGATTTGTTTAATCCCATTTTGCATTGCCTCTTACCTGTTTGATTTAGCAGCTCTGAAAATGCCTATTACACCATTTATGGTTGCAGTAATGCATAGTATTTTCAATATTTTTACCACATTGATCTTACTTCCTTTTACCAAGCAGTTGGAAATGCTTGCGAACAAGATTATTCCAGAGGTAGAAGGTGAAAAGGAACCAGATTTTGTATTAGATGAACGTCTTTTTGCAATGCCATCTTTGGCGATTAAAGATTCCACTGAAGTGGTTGTGGGAATGTGCAATTTGTCGCGAAAAGCTTTCAAAAAAGCAGCTCTTATGTTAAATGATTATACCGAAGAGTCTGCTGAGAAAATTCATAAGATGGAACGAAAACTGGATCAATACGAAGATATGCTGGGAACCCATATGATGAAACTGACCAAGATTGGCATTTCAGATGGGGACTCTAAGAGTGTTACCCGTATTTTACATACGATTGATGACTTTGAACGTATTGGTGATCATGCGATTAATGTGATGGAGGTTGCCAAGGAACTTCACGAGAAGAAGCAGTCATTTTCAGGAGAAGCAAATAAAGAAATTGAATTGTTAAATCAAGCAATTTTTGAACTTTTAGATTTGACTTCGGAAGCTTTCGAAACCAATAATTTGAGATTGGCGGTGTTGGTAGAGCCATTAGAGCAGACCATTGATAAGCTGGTATATGAGATGAAACGTAATCATATTGCCAGATTGCAAGCGGAAGAATGTACGATTAAACTCGGATTTGCATTTAGTGATTTGCTTACCAGTTATGAGAGAGTAGCGGACCATTGTTCTAACATTGCGGTTGCTATTATTGAAGCAGAAAAAGGTACTTATGAACCACATGAATATTTGAAAACAGTTAAATATGAAAATAGTGAAGCATTTGAAAGAAAGTATCGTGAGTTTAGAACCCGATTCTCCTTAAAGAATTTGAATAAGTAATAAAGAATCCGGAAAGCATTAGCTTTTCGGATTCTTTTCGTCTATATTCTTTTCTTCGTTTTTGATTTCCCAGTGAATCAGGAAGGTCAGAAGACCACGCAGTAAAATAACTGCACCAAGGATACCGAGTTCTTCCCAGTCACGTACAACTACCGTACGAAGCACCTCACTACCCATCTTAAACTCCAGAGAAAGGGCGATGCCTTCTGCCAGGTTCAGACGTAGGTGACGATGATCCTTTTTAATCCACTGAATGAAGCATTTGATCGCGGTATACACAAGTACTGCAATACCAAAAAGCTCCAAAAGGATAGTACATATTTCAACGATATAGGTTAAAACCATATCCATGTTATCAATAAAAACGTGCATAGCTTGTCCTCCAAAGTCATTTGTATAACGCTATTATAGTATGGAATTTGGTGTAGGGCAAGTGTAAAAAGGCTGGGAAAGAATTCCCAGCCTTTTGGTATTATTTCATGTTTTTTTGTGCGGTTGAAAGCATCAGTTTAATTCGATTGAGCTGATTTACTTCCGATGCACCTGGGTCGTAATCGATGGCTACGATATTGGCTTCTGGATGCTTTCGACGAAGCTCCTTGATAACACCTTTTCCTACGATATGGTTAGGGAGGCAGGCAAATGGCTGGGTGCATACGATATTTGGTGCACCTAGTTCAATTAGTTCTAGCATTTCACCAGTTAAGAACCATCCCTCGCCAGTCTGGTTACCGATGGATACGATTTCACTGGCTTTTTCTGCCAAGTCCCAAATGTAAGCAGTAGGTTCAAAGTGTTTACTTGCTACCAATGCTTTTCGAGCATCTTTTCTCATCCATTCAAAGAATCTGATCAGCAAGTTGTTCAGTTTTCTGGTTTTGTCGCTATCTCCTAAGTAGTCCGCCTAAAGTTTGTATTGTAGCAGCAGTAGAGGATGAAGTCTGTCAGGTCTGGCACCACGGCTTCGGCACCTTCTGCCTCTAATAAGTCTACCAGATAGTTATTGGCTACGGGGTGGAATTTCACTAGAATTTCTCCTACTACACCAACACGAGGCTTCTTTTCATTGGTGATTGGAAGCTTGTCAAAGTCCTCTACAATCTGACGGCACATTTTGCAATACCTGTTGTGAGATAAGAATTTCTTATCCTGAGTCAGGAAGTCAATACATTTCTTTTTCCACTTTTCATGGAGCGCATTTGCAGCCCCAGTTTCTAGTTCATAAGGTCTCATGCGGTAGAGACATCGCATGAATAAATCACCAAATTCAAGGGCGTAAAGGGCACGCTGAATGAGCTGTGGTGTGAACTTAAAACCTGGATTTTTCTCCAAACCTACCATGTTTAGTGAAATAACAGGGATATGACCTAAGCCACATTTTTCTAAGGAACGACGGATAAAGCCAATGTAGTTGGAAGCACGGCAGCCGCCACCCGTCTGCGTGATGATAATGGCAGTTTTGTTCATGTCGTATTTGCCCGAAAGTACCGCAGTCATAATTTGTCCGATTACAATGAGCGATGGATAGCAGGCGTCATTATTTACATAGCGAAGCCCCGTATCAATGCACTGTTTGTTATCTACTTCTGGGATGACAATGTTCAGTCCGCATTTGCGGAAGGCTGGCAGTAACAAATCAAAGTGGATAGGTGACATCTGAGGACAGATGATGGTGTAACCTTCCTTCTGCATCTCTTCGGTGTAGATGATACGTTCATAATTTGCTGGTTTGATATCACGTTTTTTGTTCTGCTTTGCCTTCACGCGAATAGCAGAAAGGAGAGAACGAATACGGATACGAGCAGCACCGAGATTATTTACTTCATCAATTTTTAAGCATGTATAAATCTTATCAGAGCCAGTTAAAATGTCAGCTACCTGATCTGTGGTTACGGCATCTAGACCGCAGCCGAAGGAGTTTAACTGAATCATATCCAAATCATCGCGAGTCTTTACATAGTTTGCTGCATTATAAAGACGTGAATGGTACATCCACTGGTCCATAAGGATAAGCGGACGTTCCAAATCTCCAAGGTGGGAGACAGAGTCTTCCGTCAGTACGCAGATACCATAGGAGGTAATCAGCTCTGGAATTCCATGGTTGATTTCTGGATCTACATGGTAAGGTCGCCCTGCAAGGACAATGCCTCGGCAATTATTTCCTTCCATGTATCGAAGTACTTCTTCGCCTTTTTCACGCATTTCCATGCGGACCATAGCCAGTTCTTTCCAACCTTCTGATACCGCATCACGGATTTCTGCTTCTGGAATATTAAATTCCTTACCGAAACATGCCACAAGCTGTTGCGACAAGGTATCTTCATTGGTAAATGCCATAAATGGATTTAAGAACTTCATCTGTCCGGAAGTGATTTCATCTACGTTATTCTTGATATTCTCCGAATAAGAGGTAACAATCGGGCAGTTGTAGTGATTGTTGGCATCTGGAAACTCGTTGCGTTCATAAGGAATGGCTGGGTAAAAAATAAAGTCTACGTTCTGATGAATCAGCCATGCAATATGACCATGAGCAAGTTTGGCTGGGTAACATTCCGATTCGCTTGGTATGGTGTCGATACCCATTTCGTAAATCTTGCGGCTGGATTGTGGTGAAAGCACTACAGAGTAGCCTAATTTTTTAAAGAAGGTCGCCCAAAAAGGATAGTTTTCGTACATATTGAGTACGCGTGGTAGTCCTACAGTGCCACGAGGAGCTTCCTTTGGATTCAATGGCTGATAATCAAAAACACGTTTCAGCTTGTATTCAAAAAGATTTGGAATATCTGCGTTTTTGCGTTCTTTCCCAAGTCCACGTTCGCAACGGTTACCAGTAATATACTGGCGATTATCCGAGAATTTGTTGATGGTCAGCATACAGTGGTTAGTGCAGCCCTTGCAACGGGTGAGCTTGGTAGTATATGTAAGCTCCTTGATTTTTTCGATTGGGAGCATTGTAGTTTTGCAGTTTATCTCTTTGTCATGGCAGCGTTCTCTTGCAATAAGTGCAGCACCGAAAGCGCCCATGATACCAGCAATATCCGGACGGGTTACCTCTACACCAGCGATAGTTTCTAAACTGCGAAGTACGGCATCATTGTAGAAGGTGCCACCCTGTACTACGATGTTTTCGCCTAAATCCTTTGCGTCGGTCAATTTAATAACCTTGAACAAAGCATTTTTGATAACGGAGTAAGCTAAGCCAGCAGAGATGTCGGCAACAGAGGCTCCTTCCTTTTGTGCCTGTTTTACTTTTGAGTTCATAAACACGGTGCATCTGGTTCCCAAATCGATTGGATTTTTAGCAAAGAGAGCTTCCTTGGCAAAGTCAGATACAGAGTAGTTTAAGGATTTGGCAAAGGTCTCAATGAAAGAACCACAGCCAGAAGAGCAGGCTTCATTGAGCTGAACAGAGTCTACGGTCTGGTTTTTGATTTTGATACATTTCATATCCTGCCCACCGATGTCTAAGATACAGTCTACTTTAGGATCGAAGAAGGCTGCGGCATAGTAATGTGCTACAGTTTCTACCTCACCTTCATCCAGCATAAGGGCTGCCTTTAAAAGCGCTTCGCCATATCCGGTGGAACAGCTGTGGACAATATGAGCATCTGTTGGTAATTTGTCAAATAAATCGACAATGGCATTCATGGTGGTGCCTAAAAGATTACCATTATTGCTGCTGTAGAAAGAATAAAGAAGAGAGCCATCCTCAGCTACCAGTGCGATTTTGGTAGTGGTAGAGCCAGCATCAATACCCAGATAGCAGTTGCCTTTATAGCTTGCTAAATCTGCAGTTTTTACTGATTTTCTGGCGTGTCGGATTTGAAAATTTTCATATTCCTCTTCCGATTCAAAAAGTGGTTCCATACGAGCCACTTCGAACTCCATATGGATTTCCTTCGAAAGCTTTTGTTCTAAGTCAGATAATGTAGTTACAGTGTCTTTTTTGTAATTAAGAGCGGACCCCATAGCTGCGAAAAGATGTGAGTTTTCTGGCATAATGGCGTGGTCTTTATCCAAATTTAAGGTGCGGATAAAGGCATTACGAAGTCCCGACAAAAAGTGGAGTGGACCGCCTAAAAAGGTTACATGTCCGCGGATTGGCTTTCCGCAGGCAAGCCCTGAAATGGTTTGGTTTACTACCGCCTGGAAAATAGAAGCCGCCAGGTCCTCGCGGGTTGCTCCTTCGTTAATCAGTGGCTGAATATCTGTTTTGGCAAATACGCCACAACGTGCTGCGATAGGATAAATCGCCCTGAAATTCTTGGAATATTCATTCAGTCCTGCCGCGTCGGTCTGAATCAGGGAAGCCATCTGGTCGATGAAGGAACCTGTACCACCAGCACAGATACCATTCATACGTTGTTCCACATTACCACCTTCAAAATAAATGATTTTGGCATCCTCGCCACCTAATTCAATGGCTACATCAGTCTCTGGCACAAAGTGTTCCAATGCGGTAGAAACAGCGATAACCTCTTGGACAAAAGGTACTTCAATGTGATTCGCCAGAGTAAGCCCACCTGAGCCTGTAATGACGGGAGATACTTCACAGTCCTTCAGTTCTTTTAACGCTTTCTGAATAAGAGAGTGCAGAGTTTCGCGGATATTTGCGAAATGTCTTTCATAATCAGAAAACAATAAATGGTTTTCTTCATCTAAAATTGCAATTTTTACAGTTGTGGAACCGATATCGATTCCAAGCTTATTTAATCCCTTAGTTTTCATTTGTGTTACCTCCTAAAAAACGGACGTGGCTTTGTAAACCATGTGATGCGATACACAAAACCACTAACATTATAAAACTATATATATGAAGAAACAATGGACAAATTCTAAGAAATCTATAAAAATTTTATGAAGTTCTGTAGGCAGATTGACAAAAAAGTGGTTGTAAACTTATAATAAATCTATATGTGCATTGTTTTGTGCAGGGCAGAAAAAAGAAAGAAAAAGGATGATATTTTTTTATGAATTTTATGGATAAATTACAGAAAAAATTCGGAAAATATGCGGTGTATAATCTGCAGAAATATTTGATTTTAGCTTACTGTTTGGGGCTGGTGCTGAATATGCTTTCGGTTCCTGTGACAGGCTATCTGGGATTTTCTATGGATGCCATATTACATGGACAGATTTGGAGACTTGTAACGTGGGTGTTCTGTGCAGATGGTGGAAGCTTCATATCTCTGATTTTCTTATACTGCGTATATAGTATGGCCCAAAGTTTTGAGCAGATGGTGGGCACCTTCCGCATGAATGTGTATTTAGTAGGCGGTATGCTGCTGAATCTTTTTGGTGGAATTTTGGTATATGCGATAACCTTATTGCTTTTGGGAGAAGGTATCAGTGTATCTTTAAGCAACTATGAAATGCTCTTTACGATATTCATGGCACTTGCACTTTGTATGCCGGAGGCAACCGTGTACCTAAGCTTTTTGTTCCCAATTAAGATGAAATGGATGTTTTTGGTATACATTGCAATGTCCATTTACCAGTTATATAACTATTTCTCCTATGGAAATGCAATAGGAGGAGTCATGTTCGGCTTAGTTACATTGGTAGTGAATGGTTCACAGATTCTTCTTTCATTACTGAATCTGTTCCTGTTTTTCCACTTGTCCAAGATTCGTCTTAGCAGAAAGCAGAAAAAGGTACAAAATGATTTCCGAAGACAGATGGCAAGCACGCCAAAACAAGGTGCTGGCAGTTCCAGACATAAATGTGCGATTTGTGGCAGAACGGAAAATGACGATCCAAACTTAAGCTTCCGTTACTGTTCGAAATGTACCGGAAATAAGGAATATTGTCAGGATCATCTCTTTACACATACGCATAATTAGTGATATAATAATATGTCGCTCGATGCGGCATTAGGAGGAAATAGATTATGGAAAATGAAGCAGTAGTTTCAAAAAATTTCATTGAAAATATTATCGAAAAGGATTTAGCAGAAGGTCATTGCGATAGTATCTGCACCAGATTCCCACCAGAACCTAACGGATATCTTCATATTGGACATGCAAAGGCTATTCTTATAAATCATGGTTTGGCTCAGAAATACGGTGGAAAATTCAACATGCGTTTTGATGACACCAACCCAACCAAAGAAAAAATTGAATTCGTAGAATCCATCAAAGCTGACGTAGCTTGGCTGGGTGCAGATTGGGAAGATAGATTGTATTTTGCATCCGAATACTTTGACAAAATGTACGAAGGTGCAATCGAATTGATTAAAAAAGGTAAGGCTTATGTATCTGACCTTACTGCAGATGAAATTCGTGAATATCGTGGTACTCTTACCGAACCTGGAAAAGAAGATCCATATTCTACACGTAGTATTGAAGAAAACTTAGATCTTTTCATTCGTATGAAAAATGGTGAATTTGAGGATGGCAGCAAGGTGCTTCGTGCTCGTATTGATATGGCATCAAACAATATCAATATGCGTGACCCAGTTATTTACCGTGTGGCTCACATGACACATCACAGTGCTGGTGATAAATGGTGTATCTACCCAATGTATGACTTTGCTCATCCGATTGAAGATGCAGTAGAAGGCATCACACATTCCATCTGTACTTTGGAATTTGAAGACCACAGACCACTTTATGACTGGGTATTGATCGAGCTTGGTTATAAGAAGACTGCGGAAGATTCTCCAAAGCAGATTGAGTTTGCGAAATTATATTTGAAAAACGTTGTAACAGGAAAACGTTATATCAAGAAATTAGTAGAAGAAGGCATCGTAGATGGTTGGGATGATCCACGTCTGGTATCTATCGCAGCCCTTCGTCGTAGAGGTTTTACACCAGAATCCATCAAGATGTTCGTTGAACTCTGTGGTGTTTCTAAAGCAAACAGTATCGTAGATTATCCAATGCTCGAATACTGCATCCGTGAAGACTTAAAGATGAAGAAACCACGTATGATGGCCATTTTAGATCCAATCAAAGTAGTAATCGACAACTATCCTGAAGGACAGGTGGATTATTTAGAAATCGACAACAACTTAGAAAACCCAGAGCTTGGCAAACGCCAGGTTCCATTTACAAAAGAGCTTTATATTGACCGTGAAGACTTCATGGAAGAACCACCAAAGAAATACTTCCGTATGTTCCCAGGCAACGAGGTGCGTCTCATGAACGCATACCTTGTAACCTGCAACAGTGTAGAGAAGGATGCAGACGGCAATATCGTAGCGATTCATTGTACTTATGATCCAGAATCTAAGGGCGGTAACGCACCAGATGGACGTAAGGTAAAAGGAACGATTCACTGGGTATCTGCAGAATACGGCAAGAAAGTAACCGTTCGTTTATATGAAAATATCATTGACGAAGATCTCGGTGTATACAATGAGGATGGAAGCCTTAACTTAAATCCAAATTCACTTACCGTACTGGACAACTGTATCGTAGAACCAGCGCTTATGGAAGCAAAGGCATTTGACAGCTACCAGTTCGTACGTCAGGGATTCTTCTGTACTGACTACAAGGATTCTGTAGAAGGACAGCCGGTATTCAATCGTATTGTATCATTAAAGAGCTCATTTAAATTGCCTACTAACAATGCGTAGGATATGGCGCAAAGCGCCAAATACATAGATAAGGTGTAGATTATGGATAAGATTTTATCGGGATTAGCAAAATTCGGATTAGATGAAAATTTAGTAAAAGACCTATTTGAGGAAGAGAGTTCTTCTTCCAGACCAAATGGAGAACCAACCGTTGCGAAGGCAATAGAGCCGCCAAAGGAAACAGATTTCTTGTTGCTGAAATCAGTACGTTGTCCAATTTGTGATGGAACCTTCCGTACTCCAGTGATTAAATCAGGAAGAGCGAAGAGAAAAGAACCTGATTTGGATTTGCGTCCTCGTTTTGAGTATATTGATACAAATAAATATGATATCGCATCTTGTCCAAAGTGTGGTTTTACTGCGATGCATCGTTATTTTGGTAATCTTGCACCAGTACATGCGAAGCTGATCAAAGAAGGTGTTTTGATGAAACTCAAAAATCCTCCAGCGAAGGCAATCACTGATTTAGAAGTAATAAGCTATGATTCCGCAATCGATTTGTATAAGATTGCACTTTATACCTCAGTAGTCAAGAAAGCGAAAAATAGTGAGAAAGCATATACTTGTTTAAAGATAGCTTGGTTGCTTCGTGGAAAAATCGAAGAGTTATCTGTAGATGCAGAGAAGAATAAAGAAGTAATTGCAGCATGTCAGAAAGACTATGACACGTTCTATAAACAGGCGTTTGATGGTTTCGTAAAGGCAATGTCTTCTGAAAACTACCCAATGGCAGGTATGGATCAGAGTACTGTGGATTTGCTGATTGCAGCTATGGCATACAATCTGGGGCAGTATGAATATGCTTCCCGTTTTGTATCCGGCCTTATTGTATCAAGAACAGCCGGCAGCAATATCAAGAACCGTGCCCATGATTTGAAAGAGAAGATTGTGGAGAAATTAAAGAAATAGTTTTAAGGCCGCCTGGAAGCAATTTCAGGCGGTTTTATGTGTTTGGAGTTACAAAAGATGATTAGGATTTTCGGATATATTGTTGTATCATTCTTATGGCTGGAAGCCGTATATCATGTTGCAATATTCGGGTTGAACGGCGTTCAACCTTTGCTAATGCTAGCTTTTGCTATATTTGTGGCAGGTGTTGAAACCATATTTGTGAGGCTGACGAAAAAAAGAGGTGTGAACCTAGGATTCCTTTGGGGAGTTCAGGGATTGAATTTCTTTTTGTTTGTAGTTCAGTTGGTATATTATAAGATATTTACTCGCCCGCTTATGTTAGAGGTAGCATTTGTGACCGGTGGTGATGCCCTGACTGATTTTGCCGGTGTGGCGCTGGATGGTATCAAAAATAGTATCGTGCCAATTTTGCTTATGGCACTGCCACTAATAGTCATGGCGGTTTTGCTCAAAAAGAAGATTCTGTTGTTAGAACAGAATACGAAAAAGGAATGGCTTGGAAATGGCGGTATAATTGTGGCTGGATTATTATCTGTGTGCCTGCTGCTAGTAGGTGCTTACCATTCCGAAGACGAGTTTTATGGAGAATATCAGGAGTTTTATGCTCCAGATGAAATCGTGCAAGAGTATGGTGTGTTACCCTTGTATGCCCGTCAATTGATGTTTGATTTGCTTCCAGAAAAAGCAACTGAAGTATGGCAGGGCGGGATTCCCGTAGTGGAAGCTACCGAATCTGTGGAACCATCTGGCACAGAAATGGGAACAGAGGTGGAGGAACCAGAGATTGAGACGGGGCCTGTGATTGATACTTCACCAAACGTTTTGAACATAGATTTCGATGCATTGAAAGCCAATGGCGACGGAAATATCGACTGGCTTGCAGATGTTATGCAGAATATGTCGCCAAGCAAGAAAAATGAATATACCGGTATGATGAAGGGATATAATTTAATTTATATTACAGCGGAAGCCTTTTCACCCTATGCCGTGAGCGAGGAACTCACACCTACATTATACAAGATGATTAATAGTGGTGTGGTGGTGAAGGATTACTATATTCCACTTTGGAATACGAGTACTTCAGATGGAGAATATGTAAACCTAATGGGGCAAATTCCAGATGGCACACATAGTTTCCGCCGTACCCAGTACAATACCTATCCATATTCGCTCCCTGCCTATTTTGAAGCAGAGGGAGCAAAGAGTTATGCATATCATAACAATTCATTGTCTTATTATGACAGATATATTACACATCCGAATTTAGGATTTGACTTTAAGGCAGCATTGCGTGGAAGCCTGTCCTTAGAAGCATGGGGACACAAAATCTTTCAGATGAATGATCCGAAGGCATGGCCAAGCTCCGACTATGACATGATGGTAGGAACGGTGCCAGAATGGATTGATGATGAGCGTTTCTTTGCGTACTATATGACCTTGTCAGGACATACCAATTATACTTGGGCGGGAAACCAGATGGCTAGAAAAAATCAGGAGTTGGTGTCACATTTGCCATATTCCGAGCAGATGAAAGCCTATATCGCCTGCAATTATGAGGTGGAACGAGCGCTTACATATATAGTGGAACAGCTTACCGCTGCAGGAAAACTGGATACTACGTTGATTGTTCTGAGTGCAGACCATCATCCTTATGGAATGAAGAATGTAAAGAGTGAAATGGAAGCATTCAATGGCACGACAATGACTAATTTGGATGTACAGAGAAACTGTCTCGTGATGTGGAACAGTCAGATGGAACCGGTTGTTGTAGAGAAAACATGTAGTGCTTTGGATATATTACCAACGATTATGAATCTCTTTGGCTTCGAATATGATTCTCGCCTGTTTGCAGGCAGAGACATGTTGTCGGACAGCCCATCTTTGGTTGTATTTTCGAACCGAAGCTTTATTACGGATTCGGTTATCTATGATGCATCAACCAATACCATCACGCCTCGTACGGAAACAGCGGTTTCTGGTGATTATATCGAAGCCATGAAAGCATATGTCAAGACGATGTTCCAGTATTCCGCAGGAATATTGAACCATGGATTTGATGAGGCTGTGGGAGAAGTGGTAATTGAGAAACCAAAACAGAGTATTGATAAAACATTTTTTCAGAAACCTTTTAAAGAAATATATGTGTATGAATAAAATTGTAATTGCAGATTTACATTTTCAATGATACAATCAAGGCACGAAGATATATTAAACATCTTTTATATAAAAGTCTTTATATAAGCGTACGTTCTGACGTGTTTTTCTTGGCTTTTTCTGGGCCTAATTAATGTATCTGTTTTCTAGATAAGATCTATCAATTGTGAAAAATAAGTATATAATAACGAAGTATGAAAAAGGAGTGTTTTATGGAAACTATTCAAAGAACGAATCCCGCTTATGCTTTAGAAGATGCAAGAAATGTCTTATTTTCGAAATTGGATGAAGCCATAGATGATATGGAAAACGGAAGAGTGATTTCAGAAGAGGAAATGTGGGCAGAGCTTGATGCAATTTAAGCAGGTGCATCATGAAGTGGGAAAAATACAAAATTGAATATACTCATAGTGGCCGCGATGATATGCGAAAAATGAAGAAGTATATTTTGGAGAAATTCAAGTATAGAGAGTATGCAGAGAATTTTACAAATAAAATGAAAGAGGCCGCAGAAAGTTTAAAGACATTACCAACTGGGTATGATACAACGGGTTTTCAATATAGAGGGTATGATGTTTATTTGAAACCATATCATACATATCAGATTTTCTATGTGGTAGATGAAATATCGCATACTGTGACGATTTTAAGGGTTCTGCAGGATGGAATGAATTGGAAGATGGTATTAAATCAGTGGTTATGTGATAATTAGTTGTAAATGAATTTTGATGAAGTAATTAAAAATCGCGATTGCATATTGCAATCGCGATTTTTATGTTAAACAATATTATTTATTATTCTCAGCTAACTTCATCGCTCTTACCTTAAGTGGTAAACCAAATAATGTAATGAAGCCTTCTGCATCATGGTGGTCATAGAGGTCACCAGTTGTGAAGCTTGCAAGAGATTCACTGTAAAGTGAGTATGGAGAAGTAGTACCAGCTTTGATGATGTTACCTTTGTAAAGCTTGAATTTTACTTCACCTGTTACGTATTCCTGAGTAGAGGTTACGAAAGCCTGAACTGCTTCGCGGAGTGGTGTGAACCATTTTCCTTCGTAAACGATCTGAGCCATCTTGTTGCCCATATCTTTCTTCACTTCCATAGTCGCACGGTCAAGAACGAGTTCTTCGAGCTGTTGATGTGCTTCCATAAGGATAGTTCCGCCTGGTGTTTCATATACACCACGGGATTTCATACCAACTACACGGTTTTCTACGATGTCTACGATACCGATACCGTGTTTTCCACCGAGCTTGTTGAGTTCACGGATGATATCAGATACTTTCATTTCTTTTCCATTTACAGATGTTGGGATACCTTTTTCAAAAGTCATAGTTACGTATTCGCCTTCATCTGGAGCTTTTTCAGGAGAAACACCAAGTACAAGTAAGTGGTCGTAGTTTGGTTCCTGTGCTGGATCTTCTAATTCCAGACCTTCGTGGCTGATGTGCCATAAGTTACGGTCACGGCTGTAGCTGTTGTCCGCTGAGAATGGAAGGTCGATACCATGTGCTTTACAGTATTCGATTTCGTCTTCACGAGATTTCATTGTCCATACATCTGTCATTCTCCATGGAGCGATGATCTTGAGATCTGGAGCAAGTGCTTTGATACCAAGTTCAAACCGGATCTGGTCATTACCTTTTCCTGTTGCGCCGTGACAGATTGCAGTTGCACCTTCTTTGCGTGCAATTTCTACTAAACGTTTTGCAAGAACCGGACGAGCCATGGAAGTGCCTAATAAATATTTGTTTTC
>JAFUPI010000046.1 GCA_017481285.1 Agathobacter sp.
GCTATGCCAGACACAAAACTTAAGCAAGCAGAGTGCTTCAAGAAATAATAGCGTTTCCCTTAAAAGTTCAAAAATGCGCACAAAATACAGAGACATATTTATTTCAAGACATGAAGAAAGGGCGTCGACAAATTTATATTTGCGACACCCTATTTTTATAAATCGAAAAGGCTAAGCTGGTTTGAATCTGGTAAATCGCCAAATAATCCCAAGTCACTCATCAATTCGATAACTGTTTTAGATACTTTCGTTCTTTCACGGAAATCATCCTTAGAAAGGAATGGTCCATCTTTTGCAGCCTCTGCAATCGCAATCGCTGCATTATCCCCAAGGCCTTCGATAGCATTTAAGGAAGGCATCAATTTACCATCTATAATTTGAAATCGATGTGGTTCCGCTTTATAAATATCAATTGGCATAAATGTAAAACCACGTGCATACATTTCCTGAACAATACGTCCATCTCGCATAACATCCAGTTCCTTATTGGACAAGGAATCTTTTCTGGATTTCATATCCTTTAAGTGACGCTCCAAGCGTTCTTTTCCAAGACACATGATTTCATAATCAAATCCAGTCGCTCTTACCGAGAAATAGGAAGCATAATATGCCAATGGATAAAACACTTTACAATATGCAATACGCCAGCCCATCATAACATACGCAGCCGCATGTGCTTTCGGGAACATATACTTAATCTTTTCACAGGACCAGATATACCAGTCTGGTACATCATGCTCTATCATTTGCTGTTTCCACTCTGGCCACTTATCTGCTTTTCCTTTTGCAACCATACCTTTTCGTACTGCTTCCATAATTTTAAAAGCCATATCTGCTTCCAGACCTTTATTAATCAAATAGGTCATAATATCATCTCGCGTACAAATACAGGTAGAAATCGTTGCCTTCCCCTCCTGAATCAGGGTCTGCGCATTTCCAAGCCATACGTCCGTACCATGAGACAAACCTGCGATATTGACCAAGTCAATAAACTGAGTAGGTTTCGCTTCTTCTACGAGACCAATCGCAAAGTCTGTACCAAATTCAGGGATTCCCAATGCACCAAGTTTCGTGCCGCCAATATCTTCTGGTTCAATCCCCAAAGCTTTGGTATGGGCAAACAAGGACATAACCACCTTATCATCCAAAGGAATGGTCGTTGGGTCCAGTCCTGTCAAATCCTGCAGCATACGAATCATGGTAGGGTCTACGTGCCCTAAAATATCCAACTTCAACAGGTTATGGTCAATGGAATGATAATCAAAATGCGTTGTAGTAATATCTACTGTCATATCATTTGCCGGATGCTGTACCGGTGTAAATGTATTGATATCCTCTCCAACAGGAAGAACAATAATACCACCCGGATGCTGTCCCGTCGTACGATGAATGCCAGTACATCCCACTGCAATACGCTCAATTTCACAACGACGTTTCTTTACGCCTCGTTCTTCATAATAATTCTTTACATAACCATAGGCTGTCTTGTCGGCTAATGTACCTACCGTACCGGCTTTAAAGGTCTGCCCTTCGCCGAAAATAACCTCTGTATATTTATGTGCCTTACTTTGGTATTCATTGGAGAAGTTTAAGTCGATATCCGGCTCTTTATCTCCTTTAAATCCCAAGAAGGTTTCAAATGGAATATCAAATCCTTCTTTTTTCAATGGTTTGCCACAATTTGGACAAATTGCATCCGGCATATCGCAGCCACATCGTCCTGCATAGGATTTAACAACATCTGAATCAAAATCCACATACTTACATTCTTCACACAAATAATGTGCCTGCAATGGATTTACCTCAGTAATACCTGACATTGTCGCTACGAAGGAACTTCCTACGGAACCACGGGAACCTACTAAATATCCATCCTCATTGGACTTCCATACCAGTTTCTGTGCAATGATGTACATTACGGCATAACCATTGGAAATAATCGAATTCAATTCTCTTTCTAATCGAGCATGTACTACTTCTGGTAGAGGATTTCCATACATTTTGTATGCCTTGTTATAGCAGATATCACGGAGCATCTGATCTGAATTTTCAATTACTGGTGGACACTTATCTGGTCGCACCGGCGAAATCCATTCACACATATCCGCAATTTTATTGGTATTTGTGATAACCACTTCTTCTGCCTTAGCACTTCCTAAGTATTCAAACTCAGCCAGCATTTCCTCGGTAGTTCTTAAATACAATGGCGCCTGGTCATCAGCATCCTTGAAACCTTTTCCCGCCATAATAATACGACGATAAATCTCATCCTCTGGATCAAGGAAGTGTACATCACAGGTAGCAACTACCAGTTTCCCCAAATCCTCACCCAACTTCACAATTCGTTTGTTGATATTCATGATATCTTCTTCTGTTTCCACAGGAGAATCTTCATCACGAAGCATGAATGCATTGTTACCTAAAGGCTGAATTTCCAAATAATCATAGAATTCCACAATACGCGAAATCTCTTCTTCCGGTCTACCATTTAAAATAGCACGATACAACTCGCCAGCTTCACAAGCAGAACCCAGCAATAAACCATTGCGATACTTAATAAACTCAGATTTCGGTATACGTGGTCTACGATTAAAATATGTGATATGTGACAAAGAAATCAAATTATACAAATTCGTTCGTCCTTGGTCACAGGTTGCCAAAATAATCGCATGATACGTTGGCATTTTCAAAATATTATCGACTGAATTACTTCCCTGTTCATTGAGCTGGTCTAAATCCGTAATTCCACGCTCCTCCAGCATCACGATAAATTTCACAAAGATTTCAGCCGTACATGCAGCATCATCGACCGCTCTGTGGTGATTATCAAGACTTACTCCAACTGCCTTTGCAACCGTATCTAATTTAAAACGGTTCAGACTTGGCAGAAGAAAACGTGCCATCGCCACTGTATCTACATACGTCGGATCAAAATCAATGCCTAAATTTGCTGCCTTTTTCTTGATAAAACTTACATCAAAGTCAGCATTGTGAGCCACCATTACAGAGCCTTTACAAAATTCTAAAAACTGTGGTAATACCACATCTACAATCGGTGCATCAATCACCATATTATCGTTTATATGAGTCAATTCCTCAATTCGATATGGAATCGGAACCTGTGGATTGACAAAGCTGGAAAAACGGTCCATGATTTTACCATTCTCCACTTTTACAGCACCGATTTCAATAATATGATTCACATCTGGACTAAAGCCAGTGGTTTCTATATCGAATACAACATAAGAATCCTTCAAAGGCTGTCCCTTGCTGTCTGTTACAATTCCCTTTAAATCATCTACTATGTACGCTTCTACGCCATAAATGACCTTGATATCCGCCTTTGTATGACTAGCTTCTGTAAAACCCTGCACATCTCCATGATCGGTAATCGCAATCGCCTTGTGTCCCCATTTTTCTGCACGTTTGATAATTGCAGCTGCATCGGAAACACCATCCATATCACTCATCTTGGTATGACAATGTAATTCTACTCGTTTCTCTGGACTCACATCCATACGAACCGTCGTAAAATCAGGAATCTTCTTAATCCCAGTAATTGAACTAATGGTAAGTTCACCATCATACTGGTCAATATTTGCAACACCACGTACTTTTATAAAGTTTCCTGGGCTTAAACCTTTTAGAATCGGAGCTGCATCTTCATTCTTTGCAAAAGCCTTGAGCATAATCGTATCCGTAAAGTCTGTCACCGAAAAGATAATAAGTGTCTTTTCGTTTCGCACTTCTCTCGATTCTAAAGACATTACCTTACCATGAATTACTACTTCACCAATTGGTCCATCGATTTTCACGATTTCCATTGGTTCTTCTTCAATATCACGGCCATAAATAACATCTGGATTATCCGATTTCTTACTGCCCGGCTCGTAACGACGACGAAATTCACCTTTTTTCTCAAAAGGTTTCTTCTGCTGTGGAGATGATGACTTCGCAGGGGCTGTTGTTTTCTCAGCTTGTCCCTCACTAGTGCCAGTTCCATTTTTCACAGCTTTACCATCTTCTCCAAGCAACAAACCATCTTCCTGTGGTTTTTCTTCCTCTTTTTCTTTACCAATGCTGGTTCTATCTACAATCGCCTTTACCTGCTGGCGAATCTGCTCATTCGAATTCTTGCGATATTTACTTTCCTTCGGTTCACGGTATTCTACATCCACTATCAAATCCAAACCACAGCGTTCACATACAATTTTTTCTAAAAACTGTACCACTTCTTCGCCCCTGGTTTTTGCAATAATGGTTTCATCCATGATAAGCTTCATCTTACTAGGTGTTTCAAACTGCATTTCTGCTGTTCGAAATACATTTCCTAAAAGCAGACTATAATCATTGATTTCTTCCTGCATACTCTCTCGATACTCGTGAAGAAGTGCTTCGGCATTATATTGTTCAGATAAACGGAAAGATTCAATAATTTTGATAAAAACATCTTTGCTCGGAAAAAGCTGGTTTTTGATTTCCCGTTCCAAATACCATATTATTTTCTTATGAATAAGTCTTTTTGCATGCAAATAAATGCGAATATGACTTTTATCATGATTCGCACTTATTTTGGTAACTTCTGCTTTTTCCAATAAACCTTCATATCCCTTTTCCACTTTTAAGGTAGGGAATACTTCCAAAAATGTCTTTGACATTTTATTTACTCCAATTTTCTAATTCGTATCTTAAAGCATCCAAAAGCTGATCTTCTGGAACCTTCTTATAAATTTCACCTTTTTTGATAATCAGGCCTTCTCCAATACCACCAGCAACACCAAGGTCTGCTTCTTTGGCTTCTCCAGGACCATTTACTACGCAGCCCATAACGGCCACTTTGATATCCAATGGAAATTCCGCAACCATGGTTTCTACCTGATTTGCAAGACCGATGAGGTCAATCTGGGTACGACCGCAGGTTGGACAAGAAACTACTTCAATTCCGCCTTTACGAAGTCCAAGAGTTCTAAGAATCAGTTTCGCAGATTTAATTTCTTCTACAGGGTCGCCTGTTAAAGAAACACGAATCGTATCACCGATTCCCTGCCCTAAAATCAAACCAAGACCAATCGATGATTTGATATTTCCGCTGATGATGGTTCCCGCTTCTGTAATACCTACGTGAAGTGGGTGATTGGTCTTATCTGCAATCAGTTCATGTGCTTTTACACACATCATTACATCCGATGATTTGATGCTGACAACTAAGTTGTCATATCCCATATCCTCGATAATCTTCACTTTGTCCAAGGCACTTTCTACAATACCTTCCGCAGTAACACCACCGTATTTTTCTACAAGATTCTTTTCCAAAGAACCGCTGTTTACACCAACACGAATTGGAATATTGCGCTCTTTTGCCACATCTACAACAGCTTTCACACGGTCTACACTACCAATATTTCCTGGATTAATACGGATTTTATCTGCACCATTTTCCATTGCTGCAGTAGCTAATTTATAATCAAAATGGATATCAGCAACTACAGGGATTTCTACCTGTTTCTTGATTTCCGCCAATGCCTTTGCAGCTTCCATAGTTGGAACTGCACATCGGATAATATCACAACCTGCTTTAGTAAGTTTCTGAATCTGTGCAACCGTAGCGGCTACATCTTCGGTCTTGGTGTTGGTCATAGACTGAATCAAAATAGGATTTGTTCCACCAATCACACGATTTCCAATATGCACTTCTTTCGTAAGTCTTTTTTCCATTTTGAATACCCCTCTCTGGTGCTTTCACACCCAGTTACATCTTATACAAAAATTTTTCGAATATCGTTAAACATAACTACAAACATAAGTCCAAAGAGTAAAATAATACCAATCATATGAACCATGCCTTCTTTTTCTGGATCAAGCGCTTTCCCACGAATTGCTTCAATAAACAAAAACACGAGTCTTCCACCATCCAAAGCTGGAATTGGCAAAAGGTTCATTACACCGAGGTTTGCGGAAAGCATAATTGCCCAACTCATCATATTTAAGAAAGCGTAGAAATAACCATCGTTTTCCACGGATTCCTCGTATACTTCACCCATGCTCTGAACGATTCCGACAGGTCCACTCAAATCATTCACCGATGCACCACCAGTTACCAACATTTTTAGACTTTGGATTGTAACATCAATATAGTATCCTAGTTCATAAAAAGCATATTTTATATTCTCAAAGAGCCCCAATTTTTCTCGTTCACCAGATGAAATAAATCCATATAGATAGCGTCCGGATTCTTCATCATATTTCGGAACTAACGTAGTTACATATGAATCAATCCCATCATCGACATCTCTCGTAAAAACGACCTCAACTGGCTCTCCTTCATGGAAAGTCGCATACAAACTAATCTGACGATAGAAATGGATATCTTTTCCCCCCATTGAAATGATGGTATCTCCGCCTTGAAGACCAGCCTCCTGTGCCGCATAACCATCGATAACATCACTGATTTTCGCAGTGTCTACACCAGCCGCACAAAAAACAATAAAGGAAAATAGGACTGCCATAATAAAGTTAAAGATTGGACCTGCCGCTACTACACTGATACGTGCCCAAACACCCTTTTTATTGAAGGCTCTTTCATCGTCTGAATTTTCATCTTCCCCTTCCATCATACATGCGCCGCCAAAAGGCAGAAGTTTGAGGGAATACTTGGTTTCGCCCTTGGTAAAACCGATAATCGTTGGTCCTAAACCGAGGGAAAATTCATTGACACGAATCCCATTCAACTTCGCTAATGTAAAATGGCCTAATTCATGAAAAAGTATAAGTAAACTAAAAACTATAATTGCTACTAAAATATTCAAATTACCACCTGCTACCTATAAATTCATAGGCTTCCTGTTCTGTCTCCAAAATCTGTTCTAATGTAGGATGATCGATGAATCTGGTCTGATTCATAGTCTCCTCAATAATATCTGTAATTTCCAGATATTTAATCTTTCTATCTAAGAAAAGAGCAACCGCTTTTTCATTGGCTGCATTGTATGCCACTGGAATATTGCCCCCACGTGTCATTGCTTCATAAGCAAGTTTCAAACCTTTGAAGGTTTCGATATCTGGTTCTTCAAAAGTAAGACTGGATAATGCAAACAAATCCAATCGCTTGCCTGACAATGGACGACGCTCTGGATAATACAAAGCATACTGAATCGGCAAACGCATATCTGGTGTTCCCAGCTGTGCAATCACTGCACCATCTTCGTACTCTACTGCAGAATGAATGACACTCTGTGGATGAACTACAACCTGAATACGGTCCAAATCCACATCAAAAAGCCATTTTGCTTCCATAACTTCCAAGCCTTTATTAACCAGTGTAGAAGAATCTATGGTGATTTTTCTACCCATGGACCAGTTTGGATGCTTCAAAGCATCTTCTACCTGCATACTTGCAAGTTCCTCTCTCTTCTTTCCACGGAAAGGACCGCCCGAAGCAGTCAATAAAATCTTGCTGATTTTATTTCCATCTTCTCCCTGTAAAGACTGGAAAATTGCACTATGTTCACTATCTACAGGCAAAATCGATACCTTATGCTTCTTTGCTAAAGGCATAATGATATGACCTGCAGTAACCAAGGTTTCTTTATTTGCCAAAGCAATATTTTTACCTGCTTCAATCGCCGCTATCGTAGGACGAATACCAAGCATACCTACAATTGCTGTTACCAGAATTTCAGAATCTGGATGTGTCGCAATCTCTAACAAGCCATCCATTCCCGCTAAAACTGGAATATTCAAATCCTTTGTATTTTCACGCAGAATTTTCGCATCCTCCTCTGACCAAACACTAACCAGTTTTGGACGAAATTCACGCATCTGTGCTTCCATTAATTTGGTATTTCCACCACAAGACAATGCTACGATTTCGATATCGCCCTGCTCTCTTGCTACATCCAATGTCTGAGTGCCAATCGACCCAGTTGATCCCAAGACTGCTACTTTCCTCATATTTTTTCTCCTATATATCCCCATTACATACTTTTATAAGAAGTATACTGCCAAATAGTAAATGATTGGTGCGGTAATCATCATGCTGTCGAATCGGTCCATAATTCCACCATGACCTGGAATCAGTGTTCCGTAGTCTTTGATATCGTAATTACGTTTAATTGCAGACGCTGTTAAGTCACCTACCATGGAGATAAGTGCTGCTACTGCTGAAATTACGGCTAAAATAACAATACTTCTTGTATCAAGTCCCATCTGTGTACGGAATACAGAAGTATAGATTACGGTAAGCAATGCTGTACCTACAACACCACCAACTGCTCCTTCAATTGATTTCTTTGGACTAAGTACTGGAGCCATTTTGTGTTTTCCAATGAGTACACCTACGCAGTATGCACAGGTATCACAGCCCCACGAACAAATAAAGATGAGGAATGCTAAGTATACACCACTTTCCAAAACGCGAATCTGATATACATAAGAAAGCATTACTGCAACGTAAAACATACCAAAGAAAATCGCCATCACATCTTTTGCTTCATATTTTGGATAAGAAAATACATATACAAACATAAGCAAAATAAGGAATAACATTACAAGAGCCATTGGGTCAATGAAACCACCAAACAACTGACTCACATAAAATAGCACTGCCATTGCATAAGAAATATATGCCAATGGTGTTTTTCAAGTTTAAATACACGATATAACTCAAACATTCCGATTAAGGAAATCCCTAATAACGAAAATAATGTCAAATATCCACCGCTAATAATAATAATCAATGCAAGAATCACTAAAACAATTCCGCTTAATAATCGAGTCTTAAACATATCATCCTCCGTAAATTTACTCTTCTGTTAAACCGCCATATCTACGGTCACGTTTATTATATGCTTCTACCGCACGTTCCAATTCTTTTTTGTTAAAATCAGGCCATGGAACATCGGTAAAATAAAATTCACTATATGCCAACTGCCACAAGAGATAGTTGGACAAACGCTGTTCTCCACTGGTTCGAATCATAAGGTCTGGATCCGGAATATCCTTGGTATCCAAATAAGTAGAAAATTTCTCTGGAGTGATTTCATCCACAGAAAGATTACCCGCGTCATGGTCTTCCACCATATGCTTCATCGCACGAACCATTTCGTCCCGGCTGCCATAATTAATTGCGATAGTCAGATTCAATCCTGTATTCACAGCGGATTTTTCCTCTAATTCAATAATTTGTTTCTGGAATTTTTCCGAAAGTCTGCCGATTTCTCCAATCACACGTATACGCATGTTATTTTTGTCTGCAGTTCTCAAACAATTCTTCAAATAGCTTTCCAAGAGATTCATGAGTGCATCTACTTCTGCCTGAGGACGACTCCAGTTTTCTGTGGAGAACGCATACATTGTAACATACTTAATACCCATATCATGGGCCGCCTGACATATTGTCTCTACATTTTTTGCGCCTGCAGTATGTCCTGCATTACGTGGCAAGCCTTTTGACTTCGCCCATCTGCCATTTCCATCTAAGATAATTGCAACGTGTTGTGGTATTTTCATATGCATAAACCTCCATACATCAATTAGCATGTACTCATTATACTACAAAAGGGGTTGGTGTTCCAACCCCTTTATCATTCTTATACAGTAAGAATTTCTTTTGTTTTTGCTTCAACAGCTTTATCTACGTTTGCAACGTATTTATCTGTTAATTTCTGAATTCCATCTTCCAAATCTTTTACTTCGTCTTCTGACCAATCTTCTGTTTTACCAGCTTTTTTGATATGGTCGATAGCATCACGTCTGATATTACGAATGGCTACTTTTGCATTTTCACCTTTCTTCTTAACATCTTTTGCTAACTCTTTACGTCTTTCTTCGGTAAGCTCTGGGAATACAAGACGAATAATTTTACCATCATTGGATGGGTTAATACCAAGATCTGATGTAAGGATTGCTTTTTCAATTTCTTTTACAAGAGATGGTTCCCAAGGCTGAATCTGAATCATTCTTGGTTCTGGAACACTAACGTTTGCCACACTCTGAAGAGGTGATGGTGTACCATAATAATCTACACGAATTTTATCTAATACGTGAGGATTTGCACGGCCAGCACGAATTGAACCAAATTCTTCCTCCAAATTATGCATTGTTTTTGTCATTTTTTCTTCATAAGAATTTAATCTTGCGTCCATGTTTGTCCTCCTATATTATACGGTAACTACTGTTCCGTTGAATTTTCCGCTCATCGCTTTCACGATTGAGTCTTCTTCATTTAATCCAAATACGTACATAGGCATTTTGTTTTCCATGCACATAATAGATGCTGTCAAATCAACTACTGCAAGCTTTTTGTCGATAACTTCCTGAATGGAAACTTCATCATATCTAACTGCAGCTGGATTTGTCTTAGGATCGCTATCATACACACCGTCAATTGCTTTTGCAAGAAGAATTACCTCTGCTTCAATTTCAACGGCACGAAGTACAGTAGCTGTATCTGTTGAGAAATAAGGATGTCCAGTTCCACCAGCGAAGAAACATACCATTCCTTTACCAAAGTATTTGTTTGCACGGTCCTTTGAAAAAAGTTTTGTCATAGAACCACATTCAAATGGAGTCATAACTGCTGTTTTCATACCTACAGAACGGAAAATTTCTGATACATAGATACAGTTCATAACTGTTGCAAGCATACCAATCTGGTCTGCTTTGGTTCTGTCGATAGTATTGCTGGTACGTCCACGCCAGAAATTTCCACCGCCAATCACGATACCAACTTCTACTCCATTGTCTACCAACTTCTTTACCTGTTTTGCAACTTCCGTAACAGTTGGTTCATCAAAACCCTGATGTTTGTCTCCTGCTAATGCTTCCCCACTCAGTTTTAATAACACACGCTTCATAGCTGGTCACCCTTTCTTATACATTATATTTATTGTAAATCTTATTTACCAAAAATACCCTGAACATCAACGTCAGCGTAGCACTGTGAACAGAAACCTTCGATAATAGCACCGTTGTTAATCTGTACAGAACGAGATTTGATATTACCCATGATAACTGCTGATGTATCAACTACTACAGGTCCCTGTACATCGATGTCACCTTTTACAGCACCAGCGATAACTGCTGATGTAGCTGAAATGTTACCGATGATAACAGAACCAGCACCGATTTTAACTGTGCCTGTACTTACTACTTCACCTTCGATTTTTGCAACATCTGCAAAGAATTCTGAAGATGTGCTGTTACCATTGATTACACCAGTAACAACTAATTTACCGTTACAAGATACGTTACCATTAACTGTACCCTGAATATCGAAAGAACCTGCTGATGCAAGGTTACCTGTTAATGTTGTGCTTGCTGTAATTACTGATGTTTCATCTAATACTACATTTGATTCTACCATTGTTGTGTCCATTCTAACATTCTCCTCTTTTGCTCTTACTTCTGGTTTTGCTTCTGGTTTAACTTCTACTACTCTTTCTTTTACCACTGGTTTTTCAACTACTGGTTTCGCAGGCTCTTCTTTTACCTGCTCTAAAAGTCCGTCTAACTTAGTAAGTTCAGACTTAACATCAACGTTGTTGCTAAGAGTATCTACTTCAACGTTGTCATCCAAGTTTTCTCCACCTGGCACAAGCTCATTTACAGCCTGTGAAAAATCTTCTTTGAAATCTTTAAAAAGTCCCATGTTTTTCCTCCGTATTTTATTTAACACTTTCTGCTTTGATATATTGAATTACATTTGTATCTTCATCAATCGGTAAAATCACTGCACCTTGACTCTTCAACTGTTCAATTAAGGAGCCTAATGCTTCCACCGTTGTTGACTTGTTTTTACCGTCATGCAAAAGCACAACTGAAGTTTTGTACTTGGAGATTCCTTCTAATACATTATCCAGAATATCCTGTGTGGTATAACTATTGGCTGCATCTCCTGCAGAAACGTTCCAATCGTAATATGTAATCTGCTCCTGATTTAAAATGTAGACAAATTCAGCCATGTTTACATTGCTGATTGCATTGCCACTTCCTCCTGGAAAACGATAATATTCACTTCGTTTGCCCGTCAGTTCATATATGTAATCAGACAGCTTTTGATAGTCCTGTTTAAAGGCCTCTGTGGACGAATAAATCAAACTGTATTGATTGGAATAGGAATGCATCCCTATGGTGTGTCCTTCCCTTACAATTCGCTGGTACACGTCTGAAACACCTTCTTCTTCACTTCCTACTACGAAAAAGGTCGCCTTCACCTCATGTTGTGCCAACACATCTAAAATCGCTTCTGTATTTTCACCCGGAACACTATTAAAGGTTAAGTATACATAATGCGTATCTCCTGCCTCTGCAAAGTTATCCTTTGCATCAATACCAGTCACAACATCTGTAAATCGGTTTTCCTCTTTCTCGGTTGAAGAATCCGCCTGTGTATCAGAACTTGTATCGTCAGCCACCATGCCATTCTCCATAATATCAGAAACCTGATGATTTAGCTTAATAACCTGTACTGACAAAATAATAATTGCTATGAGCGATGCCAGCATCCATATAGCAATTGTCATAATGATACCAGTTTTCATTCGATTTATGCGTTTTCGTCTTAGGCGTTGCTGTTCCTGCAACTCGAACTCATTCGTTGCCATGCATAATCCTCCAACGTATAATATCATAACTATTTTAACACATTTTTTTCTCTTGTAAATAAAAAAGTAGGAGAAATCCTCCTACTTTTTGTATCTAAACAAAAACAATCTACAATTTCTAGCGGTTTTTGTATAAATCTACCTATTTTCTTAAGGTTCTCATCGAATTTAGAATCGCAATTACAGCAACTCCTACGTCTGCAAATACCGCAGCCCACATAGAAGCCATACCAATAGCACCCAAAATAAGCACCAAACCTTTTACACCAAGTGCGAAAACAATGTTTTCCTTTACAATAGCCATGGTCTTTCTGGAAATCTTCATCACATTTGCAATCTTGCGAATATCGTCATCCATAATGACAATATCTGCCGCTTCAATTGCTGCATCCGAGCCTAGACTTCCCATTGCAAAACCAATATCCGCTCTTGCGAGTACAGGGGCATCATTGATACCATCACCAACAAAGGCAAGACGTTTTTTCTTACCAGCACTCTGCAAAAGTGATTCTACCTTTTCCACTTTATCGCCTGGTAATAACTCATACTGTACTTCATCAATTCCCAATTCTTTCGCAACAGCAAATGCCGCTTCTTTTCTATCTCCAGTCAGCATAACTGTTTTAGAAACACCGGACTTTTTCAAAGCTGCAATCGCTTCTTTTGCTCCTGCTTTTATCGTATCTGAAATAATGATACAGCCTAGATATATATCCTCACAAGCAACGTAAACCACCGTGCCAGTTCCTGCATATGCTTCACATGCAATCCCCTTTTCCTTCATAAGCTTATAATTGCCGGCATATACGACCTTACCATCCACACTACCTGAAATACCATGTCCTGCAATTTCATTTACATCAACTGCTTTTGTTTCCTTTTCGATTTCTCCCATTTTTTTCTCATAAGCAGATACAATTGACTCTGCAATTGGATGTGTAGAAAAACGTTCCACAGCCGCTGCTAATGCTAAAATGGTTTCTTTCTCTTCTGTTGCTGAAATTACCTCTGTTACTTCGAAAACGCCATTGGTAAGTGTGCCAGTTTTATCAAAAACAATCGTATCCATCTCTGATAACAGTTCCAGATAGTTACTTCCTTTTACCAGAACACCTTCTTTAGAAGCTGCACCGATACCGCCGAAGAATCCCATTGGAACGGAAATCACCAATGCGCACGGACAGGAAACTACCAGGAAGGTGCATGCTCGTTCCAGCCAGACAAACCAATTATCCTGCAACAGAATCGGTGGAATCACCGCCAAGAGCAATGCCGAAATAGTAACAAATGGTGTATAGTATTTCGCAAATCGTGTAATAAAATTCTCTACTTTCGCTTTTTTATTGGTCGCATTCTCTACCAATTCTAAAATCTTTGCTACGGTGGAATCATCAAATTCCTTTGTAACTTCTACGCGCAAAGTTTCATTTCCATTGATGCAGCCACTGATGATATCCTCTCCCGCAGATACTTTTCTTGGAACAGATTCGCCTGTTAAAGCAGATGTATCTAAGAAGGATTCTCCCTCTATTACTACGCCATCCAAAGGAACCTTCTCCCCTGGCTTAATTACAATCACACTTCCAATCTCTACATCATCCGGATCTACCTCTTCCAATTCTCCATCCACTTCCAAATTGGCATATTCCGGACAAATATCCATAAGTGCTGTAATAGACTCGCGGGATTTTCCTACCGCGTAGCTTTGGAATAATTCTCCAATCTGGTAAAACAACATTACTGCGACCGCTTCAATATATTCACCTATCACAAATGCCCCAAAAGTTGCAATCATCATAAGGAAATTTTCGTCAAAAATCTGTCCATTTTTGATATTATGAGCTGCTTCCTTAATAACATCGTAGCCCACAATCAAATATGGAACCAGACAAATCAAAAGTGCAATCCATGGATATGGAAGCAATTCCAATAGCCCCATATGTTCCACTGCGAACAAAGGCACAAAAAGAATTGCAGCTGCAATAATTCGATACAAATCTCTTTTTTGTCGTTTATTCATAATTCAAAACCTCGTACAAAATACAATTCTTCTATCGAATGATTTCGCAAACAATACTTACCTTTGATACACATTCCTGTGCTTTTTCTACAATTTCATCCATATTTGCATCATCCGCAATTTCAAGTGTCAGTTTCTGGGTCATAAAGTTCATCGCTGCATCTGTAACACCTGGAATATTCTTAATCGCCTCTTCCATTTTTGCTGCACAATGTGCACAATCTAAGTTTTCTACTTTGAATTTCTTTTTCATGATAGTATCCTCCATTATTAAACATTTTACTTTTCGATATTCTTAATAAAATAACATTACTGTTCCTCGATATGCTCAAGTCCCATTGCAAGAATCGTACTTACATGATCATCTGCAAGCGAATAAAATACTTGTTTCCCTTCTTTTCGATTCTTAATTAACTTCGCATTTTTCAGCACACGTAACTGATGGGAAACCGCAGACTGATTCATGGATAAGGCTTCCGCAATATCACATACACACATCTCTTCTCCAAATAAAACTGTCAAAATGCGAATTCTGGTGGAATCTCCAAACACTTTAAACAGCTCTGCCAAATCATATAATTCATCATCATCTGGCATACGGTTCATAACCTGGTCAACCAAATCCTTATGTACTTCATGGCACTCACAGTGCTCTACATCATGTATCGCCATACTTCCTCCTTGCTTTTTATTTGAACATATGAATATCTGTTCATATGTTCAATATAGCATTCGTATACCATTATGTCAATAGCATTCCAAATAAAAATGAGCTCTAAAATTAGAGCTCATTTCAAACTACATATTTTATTTTTCTTCTTTTTCTTTCTCTGAAGCAAGTCTCGCCTCTTCTGCTTTACGAACAGCCAGCAAATGCATCTCTTCTGTCGCAAAAGAAATTTTGGTAATCGCATCACGCTTTGATAAGTAGCACCAGAAACTGTCATCTGGAATAGAGATATCGACACAGTCTCCTCTTCCCAAGTAATCGTATTCAATATGCATACTTTCTAAGTTCATGGCACTACGGGTAAGTGTATATGCTTCCCCATGATAATTACATTCAATACGAGTTTCCGTAGGTGTCTGAATCAGCTTACCTTCACCCTGATGATAGAACTTAAGGGAACCTGGTAGCGTATCAATCTGCACCGTATCTTCAAAATAGTACGTACCATCTTCAATTTCCTTACGTACACATTCTCTTTCCCAGTTACTCCAGTCTGGAATATGTGGGAATTCGGTTTCTCCCTCTAAGGCATGCATACGGCCATATTCATCCATTTCCCATTCTTTGCCACAATGCTGACACCAGAGTTTGGTTCCTTCCGAATAGGTCTCGCCTTCTGTCTGGCAGGCTGGACATTTATAAAGCAATGCATGAAGACCTTCTGCACGTTTTGGATGATCAATTTTAATCTTCTTTTCATATTGCCATTTGAAATCATCGTACTGGAATGCTTCTTTGATACGTGCATCAATTTCTGGAACTGACAACTTCTTACATTCCTGAGGTGTAATGATTTGAATCATCTCTGCCTCAATATGATTTCCTTTGTCAATTTTATTCCACTGTGGCTGTGTAACAAAGTTTCCATGAATACGAAGTACTACTACTGGTACACGAAGCATACGAACCAGTTTCGCTGTAGACTCTGGAATATATGATGTACATCCATCCAGAGAATATCTTGCTTCTGGGAAAAGCACGAATGGATTCTCTAATTTTTCGATACAATATCTAATATTTTTGATTAAATTCAAATCACTAATATACTTACGTGTACCCAATACGCCAAGAGAACGCATCAATGGTTCTGTATAAGTATTGAAGCCTTCTAAAGTCATAACATTGTTGGCTCTGTATGGCTGCACTGCCACAGTCATAACCATAAAGTCAATCATAGAAGAATGAGTTACCAACATCAAATATGGTCCGTTCACCGACTCCATATTGGTCTTGGTCAATTTAAAATTACGACCATTTAATACTGGTTTCGAAATAATTTCTCGAGCTACTGGAAATAAGAAACCTGGTGTATGTGGTTTCTTTTTAAAATCAAAGCTTTTTACCTTATCTCTACTAACTTTTGTAACTTTTTTCATAAGATTCCTCATTCGAATTATAAATTTTTTATAAACTCCATAAATTATCTTAACATGAAAAAAACTTGTATGCAAGTGAACAAACTATGAACAAAAAATTATGCCACCTGATACCAAACAAATAAAAATAGGATGCTTAAGATTAAAAATATCACACCTAATTTCAAAGTAAAGTTTTCCAAAAAGCCCTTTCTTTTCGCTTCTTTTTCTACCTTGTATTCGTAGTATCTTCCCACATCATCCTGTATCATTCCAGGAATAATTGCATGTGCAGCTTTTTTAGCAGCATATCCAAAAATATCAAAAAATCCAGTTGTTGAAACCCACATAATAGCTCCAAAGCCTAGATATAATACTGCCACAACAGTAAATCCATCTCCAATCGCCATTACCTTGTCTGAAAGTGCTGGTTTAGAAAACAAACCACGATAAATCATAATTACAAATGCAAGCAGGAGTCCAACTCCTGCTTGCACATAATACTTCAAATTTTTCATTATTCTGCCACCTGTGCACGATATTTTTCATACTCTGCATCATTGCAATATACGAAATGTCCTGGTGTCACTTCACGTAAAGAAGGTAAATCTACGCTATAGTCATGCTCTTTTAATGGAACATAAGTAATACGCTGTCTCTTCTTTTCAAACTGTGGGTCTGGTACTGGAATCGCAGATAAAAGCGATTTTGTATATGGATGCATTGGATGTTCAAATAATTCATCTGCATCCGCAAGCTCTACCAATTTACCAAAGTACATAACACCGATTCTGTCTGAGAAATATTTTACTACTGACAAATCGTGCGCAATAAACATAACGGTCAAGCCCATTTTATGACGTAAATCATCCAAAAGGTTAATTACCTGAGCCTGAATAGAAACGTCAAGTGCAGAAACAGGTTCGTCTGCAATAATAATTTCTGGATTCATAACTACAGCACGCGCTACACCAATACGCTGACGCTGTCCACCAGAGAATTCATGTGGATAGCGGCCTGCATGTTCGCGAACCAAACCTACCATTTCAAGTGCTTCATAAACTTTTTCATCAATCACTTTTTTATCTTTTTCGCCATTGATTACAAGCCCTTCTGCAATAATCTGACCTACGGTCATACGTGGGTCAAGGGAAGCGATAGGATCCTGAAAAATCATCTGAATATCAGTTACTGTTCTGTGTTTCTTATGATCTTTCATAGCTGCTTTCATTTCTTCTTTGGCTTTCGCAATGCGAGCGTCTGTATCTGCTTTTATCTCAGCTAATTTAGCCTTATCTGTGCCATTTTTCTTAGCTTCTTTGTAAGCTTCTTTCGCAGCTTTGATTTCTTCTTTATAAGACAAAGTACCTGCAGCGATTCTTTCGCCCTTGTAAAAAATATTACCAGAAGTAATGTCATATAATTTGATGATAGAACGACCAGTTGTGGTTTTACCACAACCAGACTCGCCTACTAAACCAAATACTTCACCTTTTTTTACTTCAAAACTAACATCATCTACTGCTTTATTTCTTCCAAAATACTGACAGAGATGCTCAACGCTTAATAAAGTTTCTCCATTATTCATTTGAAGCACCTCCCTTAGCCTTCATTCTAGCAATACGATTCTGAATAATCTGTGGTATTTCTACCTTTGGTGCATCTGGATGTAACAACCATGTAGATGCAGAATGTGTATCACTAATCTTAAATTCAGGTGGCTGCATTTCGAAATCAATCTGCATTGCATATTTATTTCTGTCTGCAAAAGCATCTCCTACTGGTGGATAAATCATGTTTGGAGGAGTACCTGGAATCGCTTCCAAACGCTCTTCTGTCTCCAAATCAGGCATTGCAGAAAGAAGTGCCCATGTATATGGATGTGCTGGTGAATAGAATACATCTTCACTTGTACCAGTTTCAACAATTTTACCAGCATACATAACCGCAATACGGTCTGCCATATTTGCAACTACACCTAAATCATGTGTAATGAAAATGATAGATAAATTTCTATCTTTTTTCAGTTTATTAATAAGTTCCAGAATCTGAGCCTGAATTGTAACGTCAAGCGCTGTAGTAGGCTCGTCACAAATCAGAATATCTGGGTCAGCCGCTAAAGCAATCGCAATAACGATACGCTGTCTCATACCACCGGAAAATTCAAATGGATACTGACGATAACGTGTTCTTGCGTCTGAGATACCTACTTCTTCCATAAGCTTAATCGCTCTATGTTTCGCCATCTCTTTTGTAACCTTATGAACACTACCTGATGCATTTTCTTTAAAGAAAAGAATCAATTCATCGGTTTCTGCAAGGAAATCTCTCGCATTACCACCTGCAAGCAATTCCTCATAATGTTCTAATAAACGGTCAATTGCAGCAGTAATTGTAGCCTTAGCAACATCAAGATCCACTGCAGTAGATGGAGTAACCTTCCATGTAGGAGTCTTTCCTTTTGCTACAAGCTTGTCATATTTCTTCTGCTGTTTATCATGCAATTTTGCAGCCTTTGCATTCTTTGGAATACCTTCAAAGTATGTGTTAACTGCAGCTTTGATTGTAGATGCGAAGGTGTATGCTACACCATCTTTTCTAATTTCAAGCTTATCAATAGAAGCTTCTACTGCTTTAACCATAGTGTCAATCGCTGCATCACAAGCTTTTTTGTCCATATTGTCTGATTCTAATACAGCACGGTTTGCTTCTACTACTTTTACAGCTTCCGCTTTTAATTCCATGTGTCTCTTTGCACTGTTTTCCAATGCCTTTACAACATGGCTCTTAAATTCATTCATGAAATGCTCATTCAAATAATTCAGCAAGTATTCATTGAGTTCAGATACTGGCATCTGTGGAAGTTTCTGTCCAGAGAATGTCAAGAAATATCCCATACTAAAGAAGTCTGGCATTTCTTTTTCCAAAACAGGCTTAATAATCTCCTGAATCTCTTTGAGTATACGTACAGATTCTGTGTAATCTTTTTTACGAACATCTGCACTTGCATTCTTCTTTAACTCTGCAGAAAGTGCTTTTATCTTATCTGCATCTGCTCCAGTTACTACATATTCATTTACAGTAGCAGCTGCTAAACGAGCAATCTCTTCTAATGTATATTTAGGATCTTTAAAAGCGTTCTTTTCAATATAGAATAAAACGTCTTCGATTTCATCTACTACTTCTACTGCTGATTCTTTTGCAGTATTGTATGCAGATTCCAATTCAATGTGTTTAAACTCGAACTTATCGAAATTTGCACACATTTCTTTTAATGCTGGGTTATTTTCTACGGCTACCATCTCATCGCCCAATAATGCAAGTGTGCTATTGAAAGCATCCTTACAAGATTTCTGACGAGCTTCACCTTTTAATAACATAGCTTCTGTCAACTGATTTCCAATACGCATGATTGGATTCAAGCTGGACAATGGATCCTGGAAAATCATTGCTATCTTATCACCACGGATACGATAGAATTCATCTTCTGTAATTTTCAGTAAGTCCATACCATCATAAACGATAGAACCACCCTCAATAATAGAGTTACCTGCTAAAATACCAAGAATCGCTTTTGAGGTAACGGATTTACCAGAACCAGATTCCCCTACAACTGCAAGGGTTTCACCTTCATGCAAATCAAAACTAATATTTCTAACTGCCTGTACTTTACCTGCCGGTGTACGGAAGGAAACTACAAGATTTTTTACAGATAATTTCTTTTTCATCTTCTATTAATCCTCCGTTCCTCTAAGTGATGGGTTGAATGCATCTCTTAAACCATTACCGAACAAGTTAAAGGAAATCATCAACAATGAAATGAAAATCGCTGGGAATAAAATAATATGTGGATGTGTTGTAAGGAATGGCTGTCCTTTTGACAACATACTACCAACGGATGTCATTGTTGAAGAGTCTAAGTTTACGATACCCAAATAAGTTAAGTTACCTTCAGAGAAAATAACAGATGGAATAACAAGTACGGAACCTGTAATCAAAGTACCAATCGCATTAGGGAAAATATGTTTAAACATAATTCTAAAGTCGCTAGCACCTAAAGTACGAGCTGCTAATACATATTCCTGGTTTTTATAACGATAGAACTGCATACGAGTCTTACTTGCTGTACCAATCCAACCAGTCAATACAAAGGCAAATAACAGCGATGGAATTGGTCCCACCTTACTTGCCAAATGTAACTGGAACAAGGTCGTAACTACGATAAATGGAATACCACTTAAAATATCAGAGATACGTTCCATGGTTAAGTCAATTACTCCACCATAATATCCTTCAATTGCACCATAAAAAGCACCAATTAATAAGTTAATTGCTGAGATACAAATTGCAAAGATAAAACTAAATCTTGCGCCACTACCTAAACGAGTAAAGATATCCTGTCCGAGTGAGTTTGTTCCAAAAATAAATTCTGCTTCATAACCATAGCGATACTGGAAATAGGTATTTTTCAGAACACGCACCTTGTATGATTTCGCATTGGAATCTCCGGAAACCTTTGCATACTTATAAGAGCCATCATCTCCATCAATACGAAGGCTATCGTAATCACCGTCATTTCCTTTTGTGGAATAAATATTAACAAACTGACCATTCTTGGTAATAGGTGCACCCTTCTGATTACATTCGTACCAGATATTTGCATCTGATTTCAAAGAATTGGTCGCAATCTTAGAATCGTCTACTGCTGGATAAATAACCTGAATACCAGTTTCATCCTGCCAGTTCTGTAAATCTTCATACTGATCTGGAGTCAGGTTGAGGAACATCATACCATTTCCTACATAAGAATCAATACGAATATCATAATAGGTACCAATCGCACTCTTATTATCACTTTCGTAATCTTCCTTATAAATTTCTACAACTGGATTTAAGCCTGTTTCAGCTTCAATCGCCTTGTAGGAAAGATATACGTTTTTACTAACTGTTGCATCATAACTGCCATCCCAGCCAGCCCATGCAAAGACATCCCACTTAGGCAACAGCTTTCCATATTGCAGATACATAGTATCTGTAGGATTCTGTGTATAAGTAGTGCTGCCAAGAATAGGAGCAAAAATTGCAAAAAGAACCAACAGGAAAATAATTACAGCTGCAGTTACAGAGCTCTTATTTCTTGCAAAACGCATCATTGCATCCTGAAAATAGCCAACTGGTTTTGTTTCTAATTTTTTGTCATGTAATTCTTTATTATCATTACAAAAGGCAAATTTCTCTTTCGGAATGTTTGTATAATCCATATTATTCTGTGTCATCTTATCGTTCCCCCATTCTGATTCTTGGGTCAATGAAACCATAACTGATATCTACTACAATACCAGCTGTAAGACCTACTAATGTATAGAATGCAGACAATAACATGAAGAAGTTATAGTCTAACGCCGTAATAGAGTTTACATACAACTGACCAACACCAGGTACACCGAAAATCTTTTCGATAATAAGCGAACCAGAAAGAATCGCTACAAATTCACCTAAGATCATAGGGAATACTGGCACCATCGAGTTACGAAGTGCGTGGCGAATGGTTGCCTGTGAACGTGTCAATCCCTTTGTACGTGCCAAAAGCATAAAGTCACTTGTAAGTACTTCGGAAAGTTCTGCACGTACATAACGTGCAAGACCTGCAATACTACCAAATGCAAGAGATAAAACGGCTGGAACTACTGACATAAACATAGAAAAACTAAAATAGTCCGTACCACTGTTCATCTGCAATGGGAACAAGTCCAATTTAAAGCAAAGTAAATACTGTACTAAAAAGGCATATACATAGCTAGGTACAGAAATAAACACAACAACCAATGTCGAAATTACATGGTCCTGCCATTTATTTTTCTTTAATGCAGCATAGATACCAAGCAAAAGACCTGTAGGTACACTAAAGCACATAGAATAAATATTTACCATGATAGTTGCAGGAAGCTTTGATATAAATACAGCCCATACATCCTGTCCACGATAAAGCGCTTCACTAATACCCCAGTCTCCACCAAATACGCTTCGCTGGAAGAAAATGAAAAGCTGTTCCAAAAGTGGTTTGTTGTAACCAAGTGCCTCTCGTCTCTGTAAAATTAAGTTCATGTCCTTACCAAACTGTGCTGCATCTGTTACTGGAAGAAGTTTTATCAGAATGAAACACATGGTCATAATTACAAAGAGCACAAAAAACATAAGTGCAATTCGTTTTAATACGTATTTCAACATATTCATAATTATTATGCCTCCATTTTAATAGTTTTATATTTGTACAGCTTTTGTAACGAAATGATCTTTACAGAAGTTGTATAAATACAAAACCATAACCCTAAGAGGAAATCCTCTCAGGGTTTGGCTTGTATAAAGTATTTTTAGTTATAAACTAATTTTCCGCCCTGTTCTGATACATAATCAGCCCATTCAGCATCAGTATAGTTGTATTTCATGTATTTAAGTCCACCACGGCCTACACCGAAGATATAGTCTTCTTTATAGTATTTAATCTGCATACCTTTTAATGCAGCTGAAGCATCGCCTGTTAATGGAATCATGTCATATGTGCTAAGTACTGCACCTTCAAGTGCTGCAAGGATAGCAAATCTATCTACTGGATTCTCGTCAGCTGTACCACATGAAAATTCTTTTGTAGTACCATCAGCAGCTTTGATTGTAATCTTTTCACCATTCATACAGTAAGTCCAATCAAGAACAGATGCTGTATATGTTACGCCATCAGAAAGCTTGATATCCCACATAGCTGTAGAAGTATCCCAAGCTGGGTCATACTGGTAGTTTGGTGATGTGTAAGCTTCCATTAATGAGTATGGATCAAGAGCTGCACCATTCCAACCAACATAGAATAATAAGTCTACCTGGTTTGCTTTTAATGCATCTGAGAATGCATTACCAATTGTATCATCTTTTGTAAATGTTAATTTACCTTCAAGTTTTGTACCTTTAACAGCTTCTGTGTAGCAGTTTGAAAGGAATTCATAACCATTTGTGTATGTTGAAGATGTAGCAGATGGAAGACCAATCTTGATTTCTACTACGTCATCTGCATCCATTAAGCCTTCTGCGATAGCTTTGTCATAAGCTTCGTTAAAGAGCTGTTTTGCTTTTTCTAAGTTGTAACCAGTAATGCTGTTTACTGCTTCGTCAATGTCAGCGTAAAGTTTGCCATCACCGATTTCGTTAGAAACGCCCCAGAAATCAGCTAATACTTTCTTAGCTTCTTCTGTAGTTCTATAAGCTGTACCATTTTCTGGGTCAGAAATGATTAAGTTAGAGAATACACCAAATGCAGGTGATAATGTAGGCATTGTAGCTAAAGCAAATTCATCACGGTTTAATGCGAATGATAATGCCTGACGGAATTCTTTTACTGTAAGAATTGTCTTGTTGATGTTTTCACCAGCTGCAGCCTGTGCTTTTTCTAAACCAGATTTTGAAGGGTTTAAAGCAACGAAATATGTGGATTCACCATCTGTAAAGTATGTGTGTTCAGACTGCTGATATGTAGCCATATCTTCTGCCTGTAATCCATAAGAGTCTAAGTCACCTTTTAAGAAGTATTCTAATCTTGTAGAAGCTTCTGCAACATAGTCAACCTGCCATGTTGTGGTCATGTAGTAACCATCTTTTACATCATGATGTTTGTCGTTTCTTTCAAGAACATACTGTTTGTCAGCCTGGAATGAAGCAAGCTTGTATGGTCCATAAGAGATTGTTGTTTCAGCAGATGTACCATATGTGTTGTTGTATACACCATCTGTAACTGTTGTACATTTTGTGTAAAGGTCTTCATTTACTAACCATGAAGATGTTAAGTTGTAAAGAAGGTAGAAACCTTCTAATGGTTTTTCAAGTACAATTACTAATTCGTTATCAGCAGTTGCGATAAGACCTACTTCAGAGAAGTCCATTTCTGGGAAACTTTCGCTGATAAAACAGAATTCCTGCCATTCATCTGGTGTACCATAACCGATTGCTGTACTTACAGCTTTTAATATGTTCATTACTTCATCATTTACTTTGATAACGCCTTCTGCATCAGCCAATGATTCTAATGTTGCATAAGAATCACCAAAATAGTTTGAGTAGTCAGCGATAGAAGCACCAAAGAAGTAACATGCGTCATTTAATTTAACAGCAACTTCGTTACCGTCTTTTGTAGTATAGTAGCCATCAGCACCCTTTACTACTTCGTGGTAGCCGTTTGCAGCCATATCTGTTGCATAAACTGTCTTACCATTGTAAAGGTAGTTCTTTGCATTTACGATAACCATGCTGCCTGAATAAAGGGAGTCAGCTCTGTAGTTACCAGCAACAGGATCAAGTAAAAGTTTAGCACTTGTAACAAAATCTTCTGCTTTGATTGCTGTGCCATCTTCCCAGCAAAGGTCGTCTCTTAAAACGATTTTCCAAGCTTTTGCTGTATCACCTTCAGCGATACCATACTTGCCAACGTAATCTTTTGTTACGTCAACAGGATCCTGTGTAGCCATCTGTGGAACAAGTTTGTATCCATCTTCAGTTTCATTGTAATCGAAAGCATAGAAGCCTTCTGAAATGTAGTCCAGAATCTCTGCATCAGTTGTTGTCTGATTCTGATGTGGATTCCAGTTTGTTGGGAATACTGATAATGCTGTATTATATGTATACTTTGCATCATCTTTCTTGTTGTCATCGCCACCACAAGCTGCAAGTGAAAGTGTCATAGCAGCTGCTAAAGCGAGAACAAGTACTCTTTTGAGCATCTTTCTCATATTTATTTCCTCCTTTATGAGATTCGCAACTTTCGTTGCAATTAATTTTATAAATAAGGGTAAGCCACATACCCTTAATTATCGTAATTCGTTTATGTCTAGTTTACCGAATTAATGCAAATTGTATTAATCCAAAAACATTTTTCTTCCTTTTGAAAGACAAGTGTTCGTACGACACAAACAACATAGACCTTATTATACTAAAAAACGCCAAAAAGTCAATGCTTTTTGGCGTTTTATTTCTTGGTAATTTTATACAATTTTCATATATGTTGTATAAGCAAAAGTTATAAATCTACAAATTATAGTAATAAGAGATTAAGCATTTGCCAAGCACAAGGCATAGCTTCCAACTACATTTCGCCGCGTCCTTCGGACTTGCTCAATTAGTTTCCAGCCATCTGTGCTGCTACTTCTGCTGCGAAGTCTTCGTTTTTCTTTTCCATACCTTCGCCTACTTCGAAACGAACTACGTTCTTGATAACGAGAGCACTATTTACAGACTTAAGGTATGCTGCAACAGTCTGTTTTCCATCTTCTGCCTTTACATATGTCTGGTCTAATAAACAGATATCTTTTAACTGCTTAGAAACACGACCTTCTACTGCACCGTTGAAGATCTTGTTAGCAACGATATTTGCTTTATCTTCCATAGCTAAAGCTACAAGAGCAGCCTTTGCTTCTTTTGAAAGGAAGTTGAATAAATAGTTCATATTGCTCTTCTTTTCTTCGTAAATAGCAACATCTTCAGCTGTCCAAACACCAGCACAAGCCTTGTTAATTAATTCATTTAAGATAGGCTTTGGAAGAGATGCTGGATCATTTAAAGAAGAATCAACGATGATTTCTCTCATCTTATCAATTTCTGCCTGTTCAATATCATCTCTGCTGATATACTGTGGGTTCATAGCTGCAACCTGCATAGCTACGTTAGTAAGAGCTTCATTTACATCAGCTGCACCATCAGCTGCTACAAGTACACCAATCTTACCACCTGCATGAAGGTAGCTTGCTACACATTCACCAGTAACTTTTTCAAATCTACGGATAGATAATTTTTCTCCGATAGTAGCAGTTTTTTCGATTAATACTTCTTTAAGACCGTTCATTTCAAGAAGTGCTTCTACATCTTCACCGTTCTTACCACCGTTTAAACCTGAAGCAAGTGCATTGTCAGCTACTAACTGTACAAATTCCTGGAATGTTTCATTCTTTGCTACGAAGTCTGTTTCAGAGTTAACTTCAACAACAACTGCTTCATTGCCGTTAATAGCAACACGAGCAATACCTTCAGCTGCGATTCTAGAAGCTTTCTTCTCCATCTTAGCTGCACCGCTCTTCTTTAATACATCAACAGCGGCTTCCATATCTCCGTTTGTTTCTGCTAAAGCTTTTTTACAATCCATCATACCTGCGCCTGTTAATTCACGCAATTCTTTTACCATAGATGCTGTAATTGCCATTTTATTGTCCTCCAAAATATAAATTTAATTTAAATAGAAGGGTAAACCATCCAGCTTACCCTTCTGAATGTTCAATTATTCTTCAACAGTTTCTACTTCTTCTACTGCAACTTCTTCTACTGCTACAGCTTCTTCGCCCTGTTTTGCTTCGATAACAGCATCTGCCATCTTGCCAACGATTAATTTTACTGCACGGATAGCATCATCGTTACCTGGGATAACGTAATCTAATTCTTCTGGGTCACAGTTTGTATCAGCGATACCGATAAGTGTGATACCAAGAGACTGAGCTTCCTGGATACAGATTCTTTCTTTCTTAGGGTCAACTACGAAAATAGCATCTGGGATACGTGTCATTTCTTTGATACCGCCAAGGTTCTTTTCAAGTTTTTCCCATTCTTTCTTAATAGCGATAACTTCTTTCTTTGGAAGAACATCAAATGTTCCATCTTCAGCCATAACTTCGATTGCTTTTAATCTAGCAATACGGCTCTGGATTGTCTTGAAGTTTGTAAGCATACCGCCTAACCATCTTTCGTTTACGAAGTACATACCGCAACGTTCTGCTTCTGATTTAACAGCATCCTGTGCCTGTTTCTTTGTACCTACGAAAAGGATTGTACCACCCTGAGCTGCGATGTCTGATACTGCATCGTAAGCTTCATCAACTTTACCTACAGATTTCTGTAAGTCGATGATGTGGATACCATTTCTTTCTGTGTAGATGTATGGAGCCATTTTAGGGTTCCATCTTCTTGTCTGATGTCCAAAGTGAACACCTGCTTCGAGTAACTGTTTCATTGAAATTACGCTCATTTTCTTTACCTCCATTGGTTAAATTCTTCCGTATACTTCATCGCCAAAGTAACTGACAAGCGTATATCAGCACCGGCTTTGACATCCGTATACGTGTTTTATTGTGACATGGCTATTTACACCTATGAAAATAGCCTTTGGTATCATAACACACCAAAGGCCATCTTGCAAGTCTTTTCTTTTATTTTTCTTAATATTGTCTCACTATAAGGATCTGACATATCTCTTCATAATCAGAACCTACTGGAATATAATAGGTTCCTGGGTGCATGATTTTTCCATATCCACGCTCTCCGATATATTTGCGGAAATCCTCCGCATCTTCTACCAAACCAGCATCGCGTACTTTTTCTGCTACCTGTCTTGCATAATCTCCACTTTCGATTACAACCGTAACATACTCTACCTCTTCCGATTCACTTTCCGAATCCACTGGTGGTTCTGGCTCGACTGGTGTTTCAGATTCTACCGGCGGCTCAGGTTCCACTGGTGATTCAGACTCGCTTGGAGACTGCGACTCACTTCCTGCCACCTGTGTATCTTCTGAGGTTTGGGAATCCTCTGCCATCTGAGAATTCTGTGTATCCTCACTATCAACGGCTGAATCTTCTTCTGTACCATCTCCGCCCCAAAGTCCATTGTTATCTTTTAGCTCATCTTTCATCACCATACCGAGTTTTCGAGCTTCTCTCATAATATATTCATCTGAAATATTATATTTGTGTACGAAACTGGAAAATGTCATTACTAATGTAGCAAAAATAATACCAATTCCTACACCTCTTAAATAGTATTTAAGCCTCATTATTATATAACCCTAAAACAAGTCGTACTTCACCCAATCCGCAATCCAAGGTCTTGGCAATTTCGACTTCTTCTTTCCCTTCCTTATATAATAGAAGAATCTGCTCATTCTTACTAAGTACAGGTGTTTCTTCTGAAACCTCTGGAGTCTCTTCCACAGGAGTAGCTTCACTCACAAGTTTCACCATCTCTGGAGCCTCAACTATTGGTGCAGCAATCGGCTCAAACCCCTTTTCTACACTTGGGATATTACTAGCCACAGTTTCTGCTTTTGCAATGGTATTTTCTAAATCCAAATCACGAATTTGTTTCGTAACCTTCTGCAAATCATTTACAAGCTGAGCTGCTTCCGCCTGCTTATCATTCAACATACTATATAAGAATGTAATTTCATTATGTGACTTATTGATCGATTCAAGAACTGTTTCTGAATATTCGCTAACAGCCATGATTTTTTTGTTCGTTTCTTTTTCCAGCCCTCTTTGCACAACCTCGAGCGACTCATCCAGAATCGTTTCAAGCTCTGTTTCCACTTTGCCGCGCATATCTTTCACCTGCTTTTCGGCAACCTTTTTCAAATCCGCTTCACTCATCATAGAAATATGTTCCAAATCCTGTTGCGAAAGCTTTTCCGTTACATAAAAGCTCGCAAAAATCATTGCAACACCTAATATAATAAGAACAATTTCAGTCCATACCATGTCTGCAACCTCTATACTTTCATATCAAAACTACTGGAAGAATACTTTTTAATCACTCGGTCTCCCTGTTTTTCTTCCTGTTTCTTGTCTGTTTTCTTTCGGAAAAAGTATTTATTTTTTCCTTCTTCCCTAGCATCTGCATGCGTGTCTGTTTTATTTGAATCTGCAGGTGTCACTACCTGATGACTAAACTCATCCGCCTTTCGTGCCATCTGTGTCTGGGCACTTTGCTGTTCCACCACTGGTCGGCTGTCTTGCTGTTGTTTTAGCGCCGCTATATCGTCTGTTCGCTGAATCATTCCACTATTTAAAATTGGACTAATCGCCATAGCAACACCTCCTAATTAAAAGCCAACCGATTTAATCGCTCCATCTACTTTTTTAAACTTACAATAATTCATTTTATCCTTGATATTGTAGCCTAAATCTGAAATAGAAAGCACTACACCAGGGAAAATTGTTCTGGTTACAGCAATATAAGAACGGTCCGATTCCATCATCTCGATATGAATCACACGCATCTCATTTCTAAGCGGTTCTAACTCTTCTTTCTTAGTTTTATACTCTAATGCAAGATTCTGTACGTAAAGCAGTTTGTCCTTTGGAAGAATCTCACCTTTCTTTAACATAGAGGCATAGTTATCAATGATAACTTTCATATCCTCTAACTCCTTCGATCTCTTATTGACATCTTTTTTCAGTTCCAGATAACGCTCCTTTTTCTCTGGATCAACACCTACTTCTAATGTCGTAAAGGTTCCCATTTCTGTACCAGCATACATTACTTCTATACTTCTGCCCGCACGAATGGTGCCACCATTAATCAGTCCCTTCCTTCCTTGTACACGAACTTCTCCTCTGGCAGATACATCACTATTTAAAATAGCTTCAGCTTCTACGAAACCTCCAGCATGTACTTTTGCATTTTCAATATATTTGGCCATTACATTGGTGCCTGCCTTTAGCATCCCTTTATGCATGCCATGAATGCCCTGTTTTACAATAATCTGTCCACCAGCTTCTACATAGGCATTTTCCACAACACCATGAATAATGATATCGCCTGTCGCACGAACCATAAAACCTGTTTTTACATTTCCTTTGATTTCTACACTGCCATCGTACTGGATATTCCCTACGGAATTATCCACATCCGCTGGCACATCATATACATCCGAAACGAAAACCTTTTCATTCACAAGATTCGCATGTCCAGTAACGTCAGAATAAATTTCTGTCTTCTCTTCATTAATGCTAATCTTATTACCATATTGTAGTCTGGTGCTTCGTACTGTACGTGGTTTGATTTCCTCACCAAACACGTTTTTCCCTGGTTTCCCAGGATCTTCTTTAATCAGGCGAGCCAGCAAATCTCCCTTTTTAATATGGCTGATTGTATTTAATTCTTTATAATCCACACTACCATCTTCGTTACGTTTTGGCTGAAGATTTTTACTGGTGTTAAAGAAATATTCTATTTTCGCATCTCGTCCATGTACCGGTTGAGTGCCTAACGCAAAAACATAATCAGTACAGTATTGTCTATCATTTAAAAAGCTTAAGACCGCTTCTTGATCGATTCCATATCTAACCTTACGGAATGCTAAATCACTAATGATTTCTTCTGCAGAAAGCACTTTTCCACTTCCTGCGGATGGCGGAAAGAAACGACAGGTAACTTTCATCTTATCCAAAGAAACATTTACCTTCATCTCTTCACGGATTGGAATTCCATCCCAGTCCCCGACCATAATGACTGAATCATCTTGATGATTTACAATAGCAGCATTAAGCTCCTTCAAATTATATTGTTCCAATTTCTTCGCAGCTAAGTATTCTGTAACTTCAGTAATACTGAGCATCTTTCCACCATCCACAGGCGGATAGATATGAAGGCATGCAATCGTGTCTCTAAACTCTAGTTGGAAGTATTGGTTTTTCATAAGTACAAATCCCCATCTGTTAATCCATTAAAATATCCATATATGCGCCCATTTTTTTACGCATTTTCAATAATGCCTTGGTGTGCAATTGAGACACTCGGGATTCTGATACCTCAAGCACAAGACTAATTTCTTTCAAAGTTAAATCCTCGTAATAATACAATTCAATAACTCTTCTTTCCTTTTCGGTAAGCATCTCTAATGCTTCTACCAATTTTTGCTTTAATTCTTGCTCCTCAATAACCTCTTCTGGTTGCGCAAAACGATTACGATTTGCATTCTCAAAAACCGGTTCCTGACCAGCTTCCTCAAATTCACTCAGCGATACTACATTGGTAACCTTTAATTGCGACTGCCAGCCAAGTAATTCATCTCCTGAAATTCCAAGCTCTACTGCAATTTCTTCATCCGTAGCTGCTTTTCCCGTACGCATCTCTACCATCTTAATGGCTTCGTCAATTTTACGCTGACGCTGACGAACCGTACGTGGAATCCAGTCCATCTTACGAATCTGGTCCAAAATAGCACCACGAATACGAAGACTGGCATAAGTTTCAAATTTGACATTTTTATCCATATCAAATTTGTCAATCGCATCTATTAAACCGAATATACCATAACTTACCAAATCATCGAATTCAACATTATGACCTAAATACATGCTAAGACGACCCGCAACCAATTTCACTAGCTGTGCATAAGCCAGAATCAATTGTTCGCGAATCTCTTGCGTAGGTTTTTTCTGATATTCACTCCATAATTTGTCTGTATCTACTGTTTTCATCTAAATCGCCCCAAATTCCAGATACTATTTCTCCTCTTCAGAGCCTTTTTCCTCCTCTTTTGAGGTTTCATCTGACTCATCCGATTCCCCTTCTGCATCTTTTTCTTCGGCCTCTTCCTCTTCTTCCTTGGCCTTATCTTCTATCTCTCCCATGAATTTATCCAAAATCATACGTATAATCCCGCCGATTATCCAAAACAACAATAGGACAATCAGTAACTGCACCAAAAAATCCATAAGTGGAATCTGATAAAGAATCCCAAGCAAACAATATACGCCGCCTGCTAAAAGCATAACAATGGCAGGTATGTCTTTTGTTTTCATATTATTTCTCTCACTTTAAATTGTCTTATTTGACTTGCCTACAGCCTTAATGAAAAAGTCTCCGTTTTCACAGAACAATTCAACTGTACGACCATAATTAAGGCCTGTATCCTCTGCAACCAATGGAACCTTAAGCTCTTTAAGCATTTTTTTCGCCTGTTCTGCATTTCGTTCCCCAACATGTCCAACGTTAGATAATCCACTAACCTCAAACATCTTGGCTCCTCCTGCAATTTTTGCAACCATACGCTTTGGTGACGCGCCATTTGCAACCATCAAACGATATAATTCTTTAATCCCTGTATCCCCAAACTTCGCAATGTTTGAATTGTTTTTCAGCTGGGTACTGTCTGGCAACATATAATGAACCATGCCGCCAACCTTTGTAACAGGATCATAAAGGGTTAACCCAATACAAGAACCAAGACCCAGAGTAATCAGTGAATCAGGTGCTTTGGCTACCTTTAAGTCTGCCATTCCGACTTTGATCGAATTCCCCATAACTTCATCCTCTATCTTTAGTTCATAATACCTAATGCTCTTAAAATCTTTTCATAAGAATCCTGTTCTGGCATCAAAATGAAATACCCCTGCATTTCTTTGTCATCACCAAATTCTGTCTCAATAAATAATGCGTTATCACCATACTGTCCAAACTGAATCGCAGGAACAGATAAAATAGCCGCCGCCATATCTACTGCAATATATGGAACTGATGGCTGAATCTTCATATTTGTCAATGAAGACAATGCTGTCAAGTATGAAGAAGCAATAATATTTCCAATTTCTTTCAATGCCGATAAATCCATTTCATCAAATGGTTCATTATAACTTGGATCACGCATCATAAGCTTATTTACGATAATATGTGCAGATTCCATCTTCATAAGGAACATCATACTACCATTAATATCATCTAATACTTCCAAGAAAATACCAACAATTGTTTCTTCCTCATCACAAATTGCTCCACCCAAATCTGAAGCTTCCATCAACTGTACTTTAGGAACTTCCATATTTAATCGAGCCCCTAACATCTGTGAAATCGCTGTTGTTGCATTTCCTGCACCAATATTTCCGATTTCACGCAGTACATCAATATACATATCGTTTACATTATCTAAGGAAAATCCCATAATCCCTCCAAAATCATGTATAGTGAGGCCTTGCCTCACTATACACTCCGCATGATTAATTCATCTCTTTTTCTTCTACAATAGCATTGATTTCGAATAAGGAAATAAGCTCTTCTCCATTCTTACCAATACCATTGATAAAGCTATCTTTTCCAGTTGTTTTTTCAACTTCTGCCATGTTTAATGTAATTACTTCACGTACTTCATCTACAATAATACCAATAGAACCTTTTTCTTCTAATTTGATAATAATAATACGTGATGCATCTGTAATTACATCTTCTGGCAATCCCATTTTCTTACGAATACTCATTACAGGTACGATTTCTCCACGTAAATTCATAACGCCTTTGAAATAGCTCTGTACTTTTGGTACTCTTGTGATTTTACTCATACGAACAATATTGTCGATAAAATTGATATCAATACCATATTTTTCATTACCAATCTGCACAACAATATACTGTTTTGTTTCCATTGAATCCTGTGTTTCAAGTCTTACATCAGCCATCTTCACACACCCCCGATTACATTAATGTATTTGCATCAATAATCAATGCAACTTCACCATCACCTAAGATAGTAGCACCACTAATCAGCTTGTTGCCAGTCATATACTTACCAAGAGACTTGATAACGATTTCCTGCTGTCCGATTAAATCATCCACAACAAGACCTGCCTGCTGATCGCCTTTTCTTACGATAACTACTGTTAAGTTTTCTGGATCATCTTTTGGTTCTACATCTAAAACTCTGTCCAAACGAACCAATGGGATAACTGTATCACGAAGGTGAATTACTTCTTTTGCTTCTACATACTTAATATCTTTTACAGGAATATCTTCAATACTTGTGATAGAACCTAATGCAATTGCATAAAGTTCTTCTCTAACCTTAACAAGTAATGCCTGAATAATAGCAAGTGTAAGTGGAAGGCGAACAGTAAATGTAGAGCCTTCACCTAATTTTGTCTTAACTTCAACATCACCGCCGAGAGCTTCAATATTGGATTTAACAACGTCAAGCCCAACACCACGACCAGAAATATCTGTAATCTGTTTTGCCATTGAGAAGCTTGGCATAAACAATAAGTTTACTGCTTCTTTCTGAGTCATAACATCTGCCTGATCCTGTGTGATAACGCCACGTTCTACTGCTTTTGCCTTTACAGCCTCAACGTCAATACCATTACCATCATCACCAACCTGAATGATAACGTTGTTACCTTCCTGATAAGCATTTAAGAAGATTGTACCAGTTTCTGGTTTTCCTCTTTCTTTACGAACTTCTGCACTTTCCAAGCCGTGGTCAGCAGAGTTACGAAGTAAATGCTGTAATGGATCACCAATCTGGTCAACTACAGTACGGTCAAGTTCTGTATCTTCACCAGTCATGTAAAGTTCCATTTTTTTATTTAATGAACGTGCCAAATCACGAATCATTCTTGGGAATTTATTCACTACACTTTCAATAGGAACCATTCGAACCTTCATAACAGATTCATGCAGGTTTGTGGTAATTCTTTCCAATGATTCAACATTTTCACGGAACACCTGATTTCCACCGATTCCATTTTCTGATGAGCTAACAGATACAAGCGAGTTCTTTGCAATCAAAAGTTCTGATACCTGATTCATAAGGTTATCCAGTTTTTCGATATCTACACGAATTGTGCGGTTTGTTGCAGATTTCGCTGGTGTCTGTTTCTTCTGATTCTGTGCTGGTGCTGCCGCTGGAGCTGGTGTTGGAGCTTTCACAACTGGTGCTGGAGCACTGTCTGCCTGCACTGGTGCTGCCACTGGTGTTGCAGCTGGTGCTGGTGTTTCAACCTTTACTTCTGCTTCTTTATCTGTAAGTTCTTTTCCAACAACATCATCAATTTCAGATACATCCTTTGCAGCTGCAATAATGGCTTCTAAGCTTTCATTAGATGCAACACAGAAACTAAAATCTAACTCAAATTTTTCGTCTTCAATATCCTGAGAACTTGGATGATTTGCAAAAATCTGTCCGAAGCCTTCTACTGCACGGAATACAAGGAATGCACGAGCTGCTTTTAACAAACATTCCTGATTTACATATACAGTAATAGCATATACATGCTTTCCTTCCTCTTTTGCAGCTGCAATTTCATCTTTATCTGCATCGGAAAGCTGAATTTTTACTTCATTTGCACTTTCTGCAGCTTTTTCTACTGGTGCTGCTACTGGTGCTGCCGCAACTGGAGCTGATGCTACATCAACGCCATTTGCTTTTGCAATGAAATCATTCAATTCTTTGATAATCATTTCATTATCTTCGGTACCTTCGTCAGCACTTCCTTTTACATTTTCTAAATACTGATCCAATGCATCCAAGCATTTGAATAAAAGGTCAATCATTGCACTGTCAACAGAAATCTTATCACTACGAACTTCCTGGAACACATTTTCCATATCGTGTGTAAGATGCTGCATTCTCTTGAAGCCCATAGTGCCAGCCATACCCTTTAATGAGTGTGCTGCACGGAACACTTCATTGATAGTATCCTTATTGTCTGGCTCTTTTTCCAGAGTCATAATACAGTCACTTAAGCTCTGTAAATGCTCACTACTTTCATCAATAAAAATCTCGAGATACTGACTTACATCCATTCTACTTTACCCCCACGTTCTTTACGATTGTTTCAGCAACTTTCTCAAGCGGTACAACCTCATCCACAACTCCTGATTCTTCTATCGCTTTTGGCATACCATATACGATACATGTTTCAGCACTTTGCGAAATAACATGTATTGGTTTATGATGGCCAAGTGATAAAATACCATTGGTTCCGTCTGCCCCCATACCAGTCAAAACTACACAGACAATTTCATCAAACCCACTCTTAGAAAGAGAATCATATGTAATGTTTGCACATGGTCTTAATCCACCAATTGCTGGCATATTGTTAAGACTAATCTTGTGGCTTCCATCCGCACATTTCACAACTTCCATGTGCTTTCCGCCTGGTGCAACATAAATCTGTCCCTTTTCAAGCTTATCGCCATCTTCTGCTTCTTTTACTGCGATTGGACTCACTTCATTCAAACGGTCTGCCATAGATTTGGTAAATCCTGCTGGCATATGCTGAACCAAAACCATCGGAGCATCCAGATTCTTTGGCAAGAATGGAATTACACTCTGCAATGCTTTTGGACCACCTGTAGAACAAGCAAGTGCAACAAGCTTGTTTTTGCCAGTGGCTTTCAAACGAGTAAAGTTCGCAGCTACCGAAGGTTTCACAGTATCCTGAGTTCCAGGTCCGAGTGAAGAACTACCAGTGTCTGCTGTTCTGCCTGCTCTAGCAGTTCTAGCAGTTGTGGATGTAGTTCTAACAGGAGTTCGAACAAACTGACGACTGTTTAATACAGCATTCAAAACCTCAAGAACCTTCTTTTTGAAATCTTCGCCCTTCGCTTCTGCAATGGCTGTTGGTTTGGTTACAAAGTCGATTGCACCACGTTCCAATGCAAGAATGGTTACTTCCGCATCCTTTGTCGTAAGGGTACTAACCATAATAACATTGGCTTTGATGTTGTCTTCCTGTAATTTTTCCAATAACTGAAGGCCATCCATACGAGGCATATTAACATCAAGTACTACTCCATCATATGTGGTAGTCTTTAATCTTTCATATGCTTCGAGGCCATCTTTACAAGTATCTTTTGCCTGAAAATTACTATCTGAATTGATTATATCACAGATAACTCTTCTCATGAGTGCAGAATCATCGACAACTAAAATATTTTTCTTCATAACTACCCCTTTTCCCTCTTTCTATTCATTCTATCTTCTTCAAAAACATAACGAATTATCAAATCACGGTCTTTTATGTTTTTAAATTCAAATTTTGCACGAGCAATCCATAAATCTGGCATTTTCTCCACTGGCTCACAAGCAATAATATCACTTACTAAATAAAACATATGATCCAGCTTATCATTTGACAGGCGAATAACCGATAGAATCTTTGAACCAACCTCCAAAGGTTCCATTGTCGTAAATCGCATTCCACCACCACTCAAATCTTTGGTTCTAGCCAATCGTTTGCGTTCAATATAATCAGGATTCGCTATTTCTTCAAATAAATCCTCTGTTGTTTCCAGTTCAGCTACTTCATTCGATATCTTATAATACGCAAAATCCAGTAAACACTCCAGTCGATAATATTCTCTACGTTGGAATTTCTTTAGTCCCGTCTTAATTTTCGCAGACAAGAGATAAAAATTATCCTTTTTATAGCGATTTGTAATCACTGCTTCACAAGTAAAAAGCCCTCTTGTCGTATAAAAATAAAACTGACATTCAAATCCAATATTGAACATAACAATTTTGCCTGCATCTGTAGGCATGCCAATTTCTACTTCATTATCACCTAAGAAATCAAACACACTACTTTTGTAGGTTTTACCATTATTCTGATGTAAGAAATTAATATCAATTTTATCTCCTGGTTTTACGTAATCCGCAATAGCCATTTTCTAATTAACTCCTTGTCTATCTTCGTTGATTTAACAGCTGTGAGAAAATCTGTGCAATCCCACGTCTCATTGGGGCAAGATGATGTGTTCCCTCCAGTAAGTTCGTCGTTAAAACTTCAAACGCCTTTGCTGAATCCGAATTTGGCTCATTCAGCGACACGATTTTTTGCTGTCTAACCGCTCTCTCTAATGCCGCATCCTGAGGAATCATCCCCAAATAATTTATATTCCCATTCAAAAACTGTTCTACAACCAATTTTAATTTTTCATACACCATTTGTCCATCTTCTATTGAATGCACACGATTGGCAACTACATGAATTGTCGTTCCACCTTCAATAAAATTTGGATTACGATACAATGCTTTTAATAGTGAATACGAATCTGTCAATGAACTTGGTTCCGGTGTGGTTACCAAAAGCACTTCTGGACTAGCTAATACAAACTCTAACACCTGATCCGAAACCCCAGCACCTGTGTCTATAATGATAACATCTGCCAATTCGTTTAATTCACTGATACTTTTCACAAGCAACATAATCTGATCACGATTCAGATTATTCAGACCTAAAACACCATTTCCACCTGATACAAATCCTATATCCATTGGCCCAGGAGAAATGACTTCTCTTATGCTCTTCCCTTGATATATCATACTGGATAAATTAAATTTCGGTATTACACCAAACATTACCTCAATATTGGCTAATCCAAAATCTGCATCCAGAATAATCACTCTTTTCCCCTGCTTTCTTAATTGGATCGCAAGGTTTACAGCTAGGTTCGATTTTCCAACGCCACCTTTTCCGCTAGTGATTGTAATAACACGGGCAGCTTTAACCTGTCTTTGGTCTTTTGCTTTAATAATATTTCTAAGCTGCTGTGCCTGATCCATGATTATTTGCCTCCTAATAACTGTTTTACGATTTTTTGTGTATCAAACACCTCAATATCGTCTGGTACATTCTGTCCAATCGTTACATAAGACAAATCTGCATCTGCATACAGCTTTATATTGAGCAAGTTTCCATAAGAACTCGTCTCATCTAATTTCGTAAAAATCAACTTATAAGAAGAAATTTCATTGTAAATATCTACAATATCCAATAAATCATTGTATTTGGTAGTTGCACTAAGCACCAAATATACTTCTTTACGATATTCTTCTTTTACGCCTTCTAAGAGACGCTTCGTATCATTTCTCTGCTGTTCATTTTTGTGAGAAAATCCTGCTGTATCAACAAATATCAAATCATAGTCCTGATACTTTTCAATTGCTTCATTGATATCCTCTACAGAATATACAATCGACATCGGTGCATCTAAAATATTCGCATAGACGCGAAGCTGCTCTGTTGCAGCAATACGATAAGTATCCGCGGTGATAAATGCAACCTTTCGATTGTATTCCACCTTATATTTCGAAGCAATCTTTGCAATTGTAGTGGTTTTACCTACACCTGTTGGTCCAATAAAGAAAACCACATTTGGTTTTTTCCCTGAAAGCTCAATTGTCTTTGGCTGACCAAACTTCAACACAAGTTTCTGATAGATATTTGGCAAAATCATATCTACATTATTGCCAGGACGAATAAATTTTTCTACTTCATCTAAAACCTGATTGATGTATTTTTCATTTACTTCATTCTTCAGAAGTGTATTGTAAATCATACGGATGAAATTTATTTCTTCCGAAACTGTTTTGCGGGTTTCATCTTCCACTGATTCTCCAAACTTCTGCTCTAACAGCTCAGATAAATTATCCAAACGTTCTTTAAACTTTTTCTCCGCTTCATAGGTTTTATCTTCATCATGACGTCTTAGCTTTGCATACTTGGAACGTTTATCCGTACCACCTTCTACATAATCAGATTGTACTACTACTTCTGGCTGTACTGCAACCGTTGGCTGTGTCATTACCGTTGGCTGCACGGAAGCGGAAGGCTGAATAGTTACTTCTGGTTTTACAACCTCTCTTGGAGGTGTTCTCATTGGCTGTGGAATCGCAATTTCCTCATCCGCTGCAAGATTAATATTTTCTCTAGGCTTTGCATGAGTAATCATTGCACTTACATTTCCTGTATAAATAGGCTCTTTGGCCTCAATCGCAGCAGTTACTTCATAAGTAACCGGTGAAAAAAGTCCCATTATTCCTTTGGCTTTCACTTCTTTTACATTCATGATAACAGCATTAGGACCAAATTCTGCCTTCGCCTTCTCAATCGCTTCTTCTTTCGTTTTGCCCTGGAATTTATTAATTGTCATTTACACTGTCACCATCCCAACTGATTGTAATTCTACACTGGATTCAACTTCATTATATGAAATAACAATCAAATCCTTAAAATAATCTTCTGTAAGCTTCTTGAAGTACATACGAACAATCGGTGATGTAATAATAATTGGACTCTTACCCAGACTTTCTAACTTGTTGATTTCTGTCTCAACAGAATTCATAATCGCTCTGGTCTTTTCTGGGTCCAAGGTTAAATATGCACCCTGTTCTGTCTGTTTTACAGAAGACATGATTTCCTGCTCGATTTTTGGATCTAATGTTACAACACTAGTCACTTCGTTGGCAGGGAAATATTTATTCGAAATTGCACGTTTTAATGCCTGACGTACATATTCGGTTAATACATCGGTATCTCTGGTTCCATTCGCATGATCTGCCAATGTTTCAAAAATTGTAAGCAAATCTCGGATAGAAATGCCTTCGGACAAAAGATTCTGTAATACCTTCTGCACATCGCCAAGCCCAAGCATCTTTGGAACAAGTTCCTCCACAAGTACTGGATTGGACTCTTTGAGATTGTTGACAAGATTTTGTGTATCCTGTCTGGTAAGAAGCTCTGCAATATGCGTACGAATAATCTCTGTCAAATGAGTCGCAATAATAGAAGGAGCATCTACTACGGTGTATCCCAAACTTTCTGCTCTTTCACGCTGACTCTCTGTAATCCAGATTGCTGGCAAATGGAACGATGGTTCAAATGTAGGAATACCTGTAATCTCTTCTTCTACATATCCAGGATTCATTGCCATATAGTGATCGAACAAAATCTCACCTTCGGTCACCTGGATACCTTTAATCTTAATTATGTATTGGTTTGGATTGAGCTGGATATTATCACGCAAACGAATAATAGGTACTACAGTACCAAGCTCCAACGCAATCTGACGACGAATCATAACCACACGGTCCAAAAGGTCCCCACCTTGATTTACGTCTGCCAATGGAATAATACCATAACCAAATTCCAATTCGATTGGGTCCACCTGCAAAAGGGAAACCACATTCTCTGGTCTTCGAATCTCTTCTGCTTCGGTTTCTGGTGTATCCACTTCGCTTTCGATGGCCTGTTCGCCAATATTCTGCTCCAGCTTGCGGGCAGACATGATAAACAATACACCTACACCAATAAAGAGCCACCACTCTAATGGAGTAAAAATCCCCAGGAACACCATTACAATTCCTACAATATAAAGTACCCTTGGAATACCAAAGAGCTGCTTGATAACCGATTCACTAAAATCAGTATCTTTCGATCCCTTGGTAACCAGAATACCAGTTGATAGCGAGATAAGAAGGGATGGAATCTGAGAAACCAGACCATCACCGATGGTAAGAATCGCAAACTGCATAATCGCATCCATCAATTCCTGCCCTCTCATCATACCCATAATGGATCCACCAATTAAGTTGATGAAGGTAATAATAAGACCTGCTGTTGCATCCCCTTTTACATACTTCGTAGCACCATCCATGGCACCGAAGAAACTGGATTCTTCCTGAATTTTATTACGACGTTCTCTTGCTTCCTTTTCGGTAATCGTACCAGTATTCAAGTCCGCATCAATCGCCATCTGTTTACCTGGCATCGCATCCAATGTAAATCGTGCAGTTACCTCCGCAATACGTTCCGTACCTTTGTTGATAACCATGAACTGAATCAAAATAAGTACAATGAATACGATAGCACCTACGACAATATCATTTCCACCAACGAATTCGCCGAACGTAACAACTACGTTACCTGGATCTCCTGTTAAAAGAATCAAACGGGTCGATGATACGTTTAATGAAATACGGAAAATCGTGGTAAACAAAAGAAGTGTTGGGAAATAAGACATATCCAAAACTTCATGTACATATAAAACATTAAATAAAATAACTAATGCAAGACCAATATTGATAGCCAGCATCACGTCTAAAAGAACCGAAGGAATAGGAACAATGAAGAAAAGAATCGCAGCCAGCAAATACATACCAACGCCTAAATCTGGACTTCGTAACATCTTAAGCATTCTTCATTTTCCTCCTTTCTTTCGTCTTCTTATAAATTAAACTACAATTTAATTTTTCATATGGTATACCATTGCAAGCACTTCTGCCACCGCCTGATATAGCTCTGGTGGAATTTCTGCACCAATGTCAACATTGTGATACAACATACGTGCCAATGGTTTATTTTCTACAATTTCAACATTATTTTCTCTGGCAACTTCCTTGATTTTCTGTGCCAGATAATCTTCACCTTTCGCCACTACGACCGGTGCTTTGCTGACTTCTGCATCATATTTAATCGCTACCGCAAAATGGGTAGGGTTGGTGATGACAACGTCAGCTTTCGGAACATCCTGCATCATACGTCTCTGAGAAGCTTCCATCATCTTTCTACGGATACGTCCTTTAATCTGCGGATCCCCTTCTGTATTCTTATACTCATCTTTTACTTCCTGTTTGGTCATCTTCATATCTTCACCGAATTTCCACTTCTGATAGATATAATCGATTAGACCAATCACAATAAAGATGACACTAATCTCTATTCCAAAATCAATAATAATATTTCCAACCAAAACAATTGCCTGGTTCAACTCAATCTCATAAAGGATAAATAAATTATCCGCTTCATCTACAATGTTTGAATACGCAACATATGCAATTACTCCAACCTTTACAATGGATTTTAATAATTCAAACAGCGAATCCTTCGATAAAATTCGTTTAAAACCATTGATTGGATTGAACTTTGATAATTTGGGTTCCATCGGTTTTGTAGAAATTTTCCATCCAACCTGATACACGGTAACGAGAAACGTTATTACAAATCCAAACACCAAAAAAGGCCATATCAGCAGAAACAACTCTAAAATAGCGTTGCCAAGCACCGTGGAAAACGCTGCCATCGACACCTCCTTTTGATTCACTGACATAAATTCTGCCATACGTCCTAAAGTAGAATCAAATAAGTTCATAAAACGCTCGCCCATATAACTGACGAAGATTTTTATCAGCAAGAACAGTACCAGCAAGTCAATCCCCTGTGTCAAATCCTTACTCTTGGCAACTTTACCCTCTTTACGAGCATCCTCTAACTTTTTCTGGGTTGCTGGCTCTGTCTTTTCGCCACCTTCACCATCCGCAAACCATTGTAAGTTATATGGCAATATGAGATTTTTTCTATAACTATCATCAATACATGCCTTCAATGAACAAAACCACCATTTTCTTTATCTCATCAAACACCATATCCGCTACACTAGGGAACAGGAATATCATAAGATATAATACCAAAAAGCCTACTAAAATCTTAAGCTGAATCCCAATGGAAAACATATTCATCTGTGGAGCAACCTTTGCCATAACACCCAAAATGCAGTTCATAATCATAATAACTGCAAAAACGGGAAGGAAAATTCGAAAGCCTATTACAAACAAATCCGCCATATATGTGGTCATAGACAAAAGCAGACTATCCCATTCGAATACTGCCCCGCCTATTGGTACAACATAAAAGGAATCACATGCTACACGAAGCAGATATCTATCCATTCCAGTTGAAATTAAAAGTGCAAATATCAAATAGTAATACAAATTACCGGTTGAAGTAATCTGCATACTCATATCTGGGTTATATTCCTGCGCCATGGACAAACCAATATCCATATCTATAATGTTACCTGCTAAAATAACAATAGAATTACAGATATACGCAGCAAAACCTATGAGTAAACCTGTAATTCCCTCTTTTAGTACTGCCACACCATAACCCAGAACACCTGTAAATACCTGTTCTGGTGGCGGTACCACACTAAACAGTATAATCGCAATAAAAAAGGATAAACCTATCTTTGCCTGAGCTGGAACACCTCTTTGTGAAAAGAACGGAGCCACAAAAACGAAAGACGCGATTCGTACTGTAATAAGTAATATATATTCAAAATCAATTAATGAAAAACTTAAATCTATCATCGCTTATCACATGCTAGTAAAATAGCTGAAGTTTGACCATAAGTACTCCACAAACTCAATCATGGTATTCATCATCCAGGACCCAGCCAGCATCAACGTAATAAACACTGCCAAAATCTTAGGCACAAAGGTAAGCGTCTGCTCCTGAATGGATGTTACCGTCTGGAAAATACTTATGATTAGGCCTACGATAAGAGAAATCAAAAGCAATGGTGCTGATACAATTATTATGTTAAAAATAGCATCTCTTGCTATATCTAATACCGCATCCTGCGTAATCATCTATCTCACTCCTTAGTAAAACGTTCGGACTAGGTTTGCAATTATCAAATTCCAACCATCCGCTAAAACAAACAACAACATCTTAAATGGTAAAGAAATCGTTGTAGGTGGCAGCATCATCATACCCATGGACATAAGCACGGAAGACACTACCATGTCTATTACAATAAATGGAATATAAATCAAAAATCCCATAATAAAAGCCTGTCGAAGTTCCCCGATAATAAATGCCGGAATCAAAACCGTCATTGGAACATCATCTACTTCTTCATATGTTTCGCCTGAGATATCAATAAACAATTCCAAATCATTCGCCTGTGTATACTTATACATAAACTCTCGAATTGGAACCTCTGCCAGTTCAAAAGCCTGTTCTGTGGTAATCTCATTTCTATCCAATGGCTCAACAACTGTTGTGTTGATTTGTTCAAGCGTCGGCCACATAATAAAAAATGTCAAAAACAGTGCCAAACCAATCAACACCTGATTCGGTGGTGCCGTCTGAGTACCAATTGCAGTTCTTACAAAATGTAAAACTATAATAATTCTGGTATATGACGTCAGCATGATCAAAATAGATGGCGCCAATGTCAAGATCGTCAAGAGTAACAAGATTCGAATCGGAGCAGACATTGTTCCCTCTTCACTGTTGGTATCTACAGTAAGATGAATTCCATCTATCCCATCTTCTGCATAGTTCGCATCATTGTCACCAACTTCTGCCGCATACATTACTGCCGGCTCAGAAACCGTATATGCAATTGTAAACACAAATACACATACTGCAAACACAAAAGAAAGTATGCAGTAAGCTTTTTTCCACTTGTTCATAAACTACCTATTTCTTGGACATTTTATCTTTCAGTTGTCCCAAAATTTCTTGGAATGATTCGCCACTCACTGTCGTATCTATCCCTTCGTTCAAAAAGGATACATCTGTCAGTTGCTCTTCTTTCAAAGTAGCAAGTGGATGAATCTCATCTTTTCCTACCGCAACCACTAAATAGTCCGTGCCAGTTTTCACCAAGCAAATTGATTTATTATTGCCAACAGACAAACTTTCAATTACCTGAAGATTCTTGCTTTTCATTCGTACTTTCTGATAGCCACCTATCCATCTGGCAGTTAAATATGTAAGCAAAAGCACCAGTGCAAAAATCAACAAAGCACTAATCAGCTGTAAGAAGCTTTCCATGGATGCGGATAATGTTACCATTACCATCTTCATACTATCCTACTACTTTTTTCACTGCTTCTAGTACTCGATCAGCCTGGAAAGGTTTTACTATGAAATCTTTTGCTCCAGCCTGAATAGATTCAATAACCATCGCCTGCTGGCCCATTGCTGAACACATAATAACAGAAGCATTTCCATCTTTTTCTCTGATTTTCTTTAATGCCTGAATACCATCCATTTCTGGCATAGTAATATCCATAAGCACTAAATCTGGTTTTAATTCGGTATATTTTTCTACCGCAACTGCACCATTTTCTGCTTCTCCAACAACATTGTAACCGTTCTTAGAAAGAATATCTTTAATCATCATTCTCATGAACGCTGCGTCATCACAAATTAAAATATTTTTTCCCATTTCTATATCTCCCTATTTTTTATTGTTGTGGAATTGGAACTGCGTTTACGATTTCTGTAATACGCACACCAAAACTTTCTTCAATAACTACAACTTCACCTTTTGCAACAAATTTACCATTTACCAATACATCAATTGGTTCACCTGCAACTCTTTCTAATTCAATAATCTTACCTGGTCCAAAATCCAAAATATCGGAAATAGATTTGCTGGTTCTACCTAACTCAACTGTAACTTCCAATGGAACATCCATAATCAAATTAATATTTTCTGGCTGATATACTCCCATTGGAACACTGCTAAAGGAACCAAACTGTGCAGGCTGAACATTTACTGGTTGCTGCATCATCATTGGCTGTTGCATCATCATTGGTTGCTGCATCATCATTGGCTGTCCCATCATCGGTTGCTGCATCATTGGCTGTGCATTCATGTCCATTGCTGGCTGAACTGGAGCCGCTGGTGCAGGTGCTGGAGCTGGTGCAGGTGCAGGTGCTGGGGTTGGTGCTGGGGTTGGTTCTTTCACACTCTGCGTATCGATTTCCATCATACGAGTAACACCCTCACACATTTCTCTTGCAAAAGAAACTGGATACAACTGCATGATTTCACTATCAACCAAATCACCAATTTCCATACGGAACGTAATACGAACGAACTCTTTTGATAAGAATTCGTCAATAGATGCCTCATCTACCTGATCTTTTAAGTCAATCAAATCAGCCATTGGTGGACTAATATCAATCGTCTTATTCAGCATAGAGGAAAGTGATGTAGCAGAAGAACCCATCATCTGGTTCATCGCTTCACTAATTGCACTAAGATGAAGTTCACCCAATTCTCCATCGATATTGGTTCCATCACCGCCCATCATCAGGTCAGTTATAATTTTAACGTCATTTTCCTTCAACACTAAGATGTTGCTTCCGTCAAGACCAACGGTATATGCAATTCGAATGAATACACATGGTTTTTCATATGCCTGTGACAAATCATCCCATGTTGCATACGATACAACTGGTGTTGAAATCTCTACTTTACGATTAACAAGAGAAAACAGTGTAGTTGCTGCAGTTCCCATACTAATATTGGAAATTTCGCCGATGGCATCCTTTTCCACTTCTGTTAATCTATCTGCTGCTGGCGCACTATTACTTGGATCATTAAGTAATGCACTGATTTCTTCTTGTGATAATACTCCATCCATACCCCTATTGCTCCTCTCTGATCACTTCTGTGACCCTCACTGCATACTTTTCACCAGATGCACCTGGCAATGCAGTGAATTTTCTAATATTTCCTACGTAAACATCCAACTCTTCCTCTGCTTTTCGATCCAATCGGATAATATCCCCTACCTGAAGCATAGAAAAATCGCTTACGGAAATGGTACTGCTTCCCAATACTGCCTTTAATGGAATCTGCGCCTTACGAATCAAAACTTCAATTGCATCTGCATAATCCGTTTCATCGTATTGCTGCATATTGGCATACCAGTACTTGGTATTTAATTTATCAATAACATCCTCCACGGTAATAAAAGGAAGACATATATTCATAAGTCCTTCTACATCCCCAATTTTGACATTAATTGTGATAATCGCAATCATTTCACTTGGAGAAATAATCTGTGCATACTGCGAATTCGTCTCGATACGCTCTAATCTTGGATGTATCTCTACTACATTCTGCCATGGTTCATGCAACAGATTGACACAAACGACAAAGATTCTCTCTAAAATGAGCAACTCAATCTCCGAGTACTCACGCACTTTTTCCAAAGCCTCACCTTTGCCGCCTAACATACGATCCACAATCGCATATCCTAAATTGGTAGCCATTTCGATAATAATACTACCCTGTAAAGGTGCAAAGTTTACAATTCCAAGAAGAACTGGATTGGAAAGCGCATTGGAAAACTCCTGGTATGTAACCGCTTCCGAATTCATAACTTCAATCTGAACATTCTTTCTTAAGTACACCGGAAGGTTCGTGGATAATAATCTTCCATAGTGTTCAAAAATAATCTCCAGAGTTCGAAGATGTTCTTTTGAGAATTTGGATGGTCTGGCAAAATCGTAATCTTTTACCTGTTTCTCGCCACTATCTTTAATTTCATCTACATCTAACTCGCCACTACTTAACGCGTTCAAAAGCGCATCTATCTCGTTTTGAGATAAAACGTCACCCATTCTCTATTCACCACCTGTAACGAAAATTTCAACTGCTCTCATCCTACTGAGCCGTTAATGTTGAAAAGCTTACGCCAACCACGTAATCTGTTCCATATGTTTTCTGGAGACTCTTACAAATCTCATCCTGAACAGCCTGAGAATTCTTCAAAAATTCCTCTTTTGTATACTGACGAATAATCTGGTTAATTGTGTTTTTAATAATCGCTTCCTGCTCTGTCAGAATCTCTGTTGTTGCATCTTTATATCTATCACTTTCCTTGTTTACAGAAAGCGAAACAGCAACCAACGCATAATGATCATCTGCAAGGTTAATTGTCATGGTTTCGCCACCGCTTACTGCGTAGGTAGCAATCTGGTCAACTGGTAAATTCGATAAACCAGTCGCCGCACCACTATTTAACTCCAAATCAATGGCTTCACAAACTTTAGTAATCAATTCATTGGCTTTCTGTGTCGTTGGAATAACCGTAAACATCATGATTGCTGTCAATACAAAGTTTGCAAATACTAAAGCTAAGATAATAACTGTCATTAAATTCTTCTTCATAAAAACCTATCCCCTTTATTCCTCAATATTTGAGCTGTAGGAATTGTAAATCTTGATTACAACTCTACGGTTTCTTGCTCTTCCTTCTGGTGTGCTGTTGTCCGCAATTGGAACGAAATCACCTCGACCAGAAGATTTGATATATGCCGGATTCAATTTAGTTTCCTTTCGAATCAAATCCGCTACCGACAAAGCACGATACATAGATAACACATCATTGCTTTCATACTTACTGCTTGATGCAATTGGCACATTATCGGTATGTCCTTCGATTTCGATAATATTCTTATCATATTGCTTCAAAACCGCTGCAACCTTTTGTAAAATCAACTCTGCTTCCGGCATAATTTCCGCCTTGCCAGACTCAAACAAAATTGCACCGCTTAGATTCAACATGACATATTGTTCGTCAAAATCAATTTCAACCACATTGGAGAGACCCATCTGGTCCACCGCATCCTGAATATCCTCTGCCATTTCTTCGGATTCGCCCAAAGCTTCTTCCTTATACTGCTCTTTGAGCTCGCCTTCTTCTTGTGTCTCTTCGTCATTCCTCGAATTTGCAAGGTCATTATAGTAATTATCCAAAAACTCCAACTGGCGAATTCCGCCACCTACCATAGAGCCCTCACCAATACTACTGCTACCTTGACTAAAAATACTGATTTTGGATTGCAGCGAAGCAATTACCATTTCGAACTTTTCTTCACTAACCGTTGACATAGAGAACAAAAGTACGAAAAAACAAAGGAGCAGGTTCATCAAGTCCGAGAACGTCGCCATCCATGCAGGCGACCCTTTAGGAGCTTCCGCTTCTTTTTTCTTTGCCACTATTCGTCACCTCCAAGGGAATCTCCCTGTTCTGCTAACGCGTTACGAACAGATGGTGCTAAGAAGGATTTCAATTTCTCTTCAATAACTCGTGGGTTTTCACCTGCCTGAATCGAAAGAAGACCTTCAATTGTAATTTCTTTCATAATAACTTCCAATGCATCATTTGCTTTTAACTTATAGGAAAGTGGAATACACATCCAGTTCGCAATCAAAGAACCATATAAAGTAGTCAGAAGAGCGACCGCCATCTGTGGCCCAATGGAATCTGGATCACTTAAGTTCTTTAACATGTTTACCAGACCAATCAGTGTACCAATCATACCCCACGCAGGACCCATTTCTGCCCATTTTTCGAAAAATCCGATAACTTTACCATGACGGTCCTGTAAACAATAAAGGTCTGTTTCCAAAATACCACGCACCAGTTCTGGGTCGGTACCATCTACAACCAACATGATACCTTTTTTCAAGAAATCATCCTCGATATTATTGGCAGCTTCTTCCAAAGCAAGAAGACCTTCCTTACGTCCAATATTTGATAATTCGATAATCTGTTTAATTACTTGTCCCGGATCCATAACCTTGTCCTGGAAAGGAAGACTAAACGCCTTTAATCCGTTGATAAAGTCTGGTAACTTGTGTGCCGTTAAAACAGAACTGATAGAACCACCAATGGTAATAAAAACAGATGGTAAGTCGATAAAGTTTCCAAACAATGCAAAACCGCCGCTACCACTCGTTAAAATTCCGAAAATTACCATTACTACACCGATAACTATACCGGCTAAAGAAGCTATATCCATACATGACACCTTCCTAATATAATTTGGGCCTTGTTATTATGTAAACCACTAAATCTTGTATGTGTTTTTATATTTGGGCATAGTAAGACCTAGTATGCATAATGACCTTTATATGATTTTACTAGACTTTGCACCAAATGTAAAGGGAAATGACCGAAATCATTTCCCTTTTTCGACATTTTTATTCAGTTCTTAGTTAATTATCTCTTAAGATTGATTAATTCTTCCAACAAAGTGTCTGATGTAGTGATTACACGGGAGTTTGCCTGGAAACCACGCTGTGTAATAATCATATCTGTAAACTGCGCAGAAAGGTCAACGTTTGACATTTCCAACTCACCTGTTGAAATGGCACTACCGTCTGCAGAAACTTCTACGCCGATACCATCGAAATCACCAGAGTTAAGAGTTGTCTGGTAGCAGTTGCTACCTACTTTTTCAAGACCAGAAGCATTTGAGAACTGAGCTACCGCAATCTGGCTCAAAAGTACGGTATTACCGTTGTCATATGTACCGAAGATTTTACCAGATGAATCAACAGAAAGACCTGTTAATGCACCAAGCTTTTTACCTACGCCATCACCATTGATACCTTTTAATACGTTCATGGTAGATGTACCACTGTTGTTTAAGTTCTTACATGAACTGAAATCAACTTCGATGTCTTTAAAGTTACTTCCATCTGCACCAATTGTAGAAAGGAAATCTCTTAAGTTTAATACGATAGAATCATTTTCTGCTCCACCGATTGATACGAATTTACCATCATCTGGATCAAATTCTAATACACAATTATCACTCTGTGGCCCATTGATTAAATCATATAAATTTGGTTCTGCAGCAGCACCTGTTTCTCTAACTACCCAATCTCCAGCAGCAGTTTTTTCAAGCACTACGTTTCCACCTGTTGGATTTCCATCGGCATCCAATGCTCTACCAATAACATCTCCATTTTCATTTTTCTGATACTGACAAATCAACTGATTCAATGAAACTGTAGTTCCACCATTCTGTGTTGCCATATCATTGTATGTTTCTAAGTAATCCACGCCATTAGAATCTAAGATACTAGCTAATGCAACTGTATATTTTGCTTTATCATAAGCTGCATCCCCTGTATTCAGTGGACGAATTGAGAATTTTGCTGTATATGCATATCCCAAATCATCATAGAAGCCCAATGTCATAACATAACCATCTTCGCTGGATACGTTAGGGTCGTTCTTATCCAAAACGCCAGATGCTTTTGCCAATGTGGTTGCTTCTGGAGCAGATGTCTGATTATCCGCTGACATAACCTGAAGTGCCGATACTGTATCTTTTTTAATTTCGCCTGTAGTAGGGTCAATCTGCCATCCCATTAATGTATAACCAGTAGATGTCATACAAAGGAAACCATTTCCGTCTACATAATAAGAACCAGAACGAGTAAAGAAATTACTTGTTCCATCACTTACGATAAAGAAGTTTGTAGACTGGCTATCTGTAAGCTTTAAGTCAAATGGGTTACCTGTTGTTTCCGCTGCACCTGCAGTTGTAATTGCGATAGATGTAGCACCTGTAGAAACACCAAGACCAATCTGTTTTGCGTTTACACCACCGATACCGGTTGCTGCATTACCACCAGATGCAGATGATGTAGTCTGATACATAATTTCTGTAAAAGTTACGCGTGATGATTTAAATGCTTCTGTGTTAACGTTTGCGATATTGTTACCGATAACGTCCATTCTTGTCTGATGTGTCTTTAAACCTGACACAGCAGAGTAAAGTGATCTCATCATAATTAATGACCTCCTAAAATCGAGCAGTTTGTTTTCCTCTGTCAGTCAGAAAACGTTTAGCTTCCATAAGGTCCAGCTAAATAATGACTGCTCCGTCAATATTTGTAAATATATTACTATTTGCTTCCGTCTGATCCAAAGCTGTAACGACCGTCTTATTCGGTACGTTTACGATAAATGCTAGAGAATCGACTAAAACCAGGGATTCTGTTATCCCTTTTTCGCTCGCCTGTTTTACTCCATTTTCCAATCGAACATTTTGCGCATCGGTAAGAGCGATATTTCTGTCATTCAGTCTATTGGCTGCATGTTTGGAAAATTTCAACTCCGACTGATCCATCACATTCTGGGTCTGCTTCTGTCTTAATATCTCCTCAAAAGGAATATCTGGTAAAGCATTCGACCTAACATTCTGTGACTTATTTAAATATTGATCGGTAATTTGTTCAATGGATAAAAACTGGTTGGATATCTGATTCATAATCAAACCTCCGTTACCGTTATTTTTATACTGTTACTATTTCGTCCTCAGAACCTTCTGTTGTTCCTTCCTCTGCCGCACCGGAATTCTCCTCCGCCTGAGCTATGAGTTCTTTCATTCTATCCTCATATTCTTTTAAGGTGTTCATTGTTTCTGTCGGAACAAACTGTTTCTGGTAATCTGTCATTCCTTCATAAACATCTCTTAACTGTGTAACTGCTTTTTCCCATTCTACAGTAAGATTTTCCATAAGTGGTAAGCTTCCTACCATATCCTTTAATGAGGTTGCAATTGTAACACCTTCATAGTACTCAGAATCTGCTACGGTATCTAACGAACTTGCAGGATAAAGCTGATCATTTACAGAAAGAAAAACCTCTCCATTTTCATACATTACATAATCTACTCTACCATCTACATAAGATGTCTGACCTGTCGTTTCACTGGTTACTTTTAAGATAACCTGTTTCCCTACCAAGTTGCTGGCATTTGCATTTTCCTGTGTTTCTGCAAGAGAAAGTGTCGCCTCTAACTGTGAGAATGTCGCCATCTGTGCTACATAGTCTGTATTACTGGTTGGTTCCAGAGGGTCCTGATACTGCATTTCTGCACATAACAGCTGTAAGAACTGGTCATAACCTAAGGTAGAACCTGTTGGGTTAATCCCATTCTGTTTGGAATTGTCGGTATACTCATAATTGAGTTTTCCATCTTCTACTGGTGCAATAATATTTGCCATAAGAACTCTCCTTTTTACGCGGTGAAATCAACGGAATTGCCGTTGTCTCTCATTATCTGTGCTACTAATGCTTCTTCTTCCGTCATCATACCTGATAATTCGTCTAACGAATCAATCGTAAGATTACGGCGCTTCTGAACGTTCTGTTTTTCTGCGTCCATCTGCTCTTCTGGACTCTGGTGATTCTGTTCCAGATTTCGTTCAAATTCATGGGATGCAATGGTAACTTCAATAGCATCTACCTTCACACCTGCCTGATTCAAACTTTCACGAAGTGTTGAAATCTGAGCCTCTAAAGCTTCTTTTACCACTTCATTGGTTGCATGGAATTGTGCATTTACAACTCCTTCTTCACTGGAAATGTTTACATATACCTTGCCAAGATTTTCCGGATTCATCTGCATTTCCATTGTTGTTATTTCATTTGAGATAGTTACTCTCATCTGCTGAACAATCTGTTCCATAATCTGCACGGTATCTGCTGAAAGATAAGAACTAAACTGTGTCATTTGTGTCATTTCTACTGCCTGACTTACATTTACTGTAGTCTGTGTGTTTACGATGGTTTCATTTGCATTGTGGTTCAAAAGGGAATTTCCTTCTGAATTCTGATTTCTGCTAAAACCTTGCCCTTCGCTTCTCTCCTGACCTAATGCTGATTCCTCTGCATCATTCGATTCTTTCGCTAAAAGCTCCTCCTGTTTTTCTACTTTGATTTCTGAAGTTTCATCCTGACTCTCTTCTACCTGGGATTCGGCCGTCTGCTCTTTTTTCACATCCTGCGTTTCCACAGATTCGTCTGCAGTCTGTTCCGTTGCAGAAGCATTTGTCTCTTCTGTCATTTCTGTGGCTTCATTTCCTGCCAAGCCATCCATTTCATTCAAAACTTCCTGAAAATCTGTAGGTACTTCTTCCGTCTTTGTCACCAAATCCATTTCAGCGACTAATTCCTGTAAACCATTCATGTCTACATTCAACTCATTCATTAGTCCTTCTGCTAAATGGTTTAATGTTTCCATTACACTTAAGAAGTTTTCATCCAGTAACAGTTCTTCACCAGAGGCTACACCAGTCAGTTGCACGATGAAGCTTACTAAATTCTGTGGATTTAATAAATCCAAAGCACTAAGCCCCATATCATCTAACAGTTTCTGTATGGTTTCTTCATCTACACCATATTTCTCTGCCAGTGTATCAACGACTTCCTCGCCTGCCTGCTCTAATACTTCACCAGCTTCTTCTAGCTTTTCTTCCATGCTAGGTTCCTTGGCTGTATCAATCTGCTTTTCCTTATAGCTGTAACGCTCATAAGACTGCGCTGGAGACTGTTTACTGTTCGTCTTTGAAACATCCATGTTGGAAGACGTATCATCCACCGTCGAATTCGGAAAATCTATGGTCTGATTCATCAGTCCTGCAAAAACTTCTGCAACATCCAAATTCTCTTCCTGCAACTTCTTTGATGCATCCACCTGTGCGGAAACGTTTCCTTTCACAGAAGGCACATTCATAAGATTTGCTGTTGTCATGCAAGTCCTCCTTTCTCAATATTTAATTGTCTGGTTCCATAATCGCAGTCAGCTTCGCTGCGTTTTCTGGATCCATTTTACCAAGGATGTCTGCTCTTGCCTGGGTACTCATATTTAATAATATGTCTGCCACAAGCTGCAAATCATCTGTCATGGTATCAAAGATTGCTGCAGCTTCCTTTGGTTTCATGGAAGAATATGTCTTGGCATAATTCTCAACTTCTTCCTGATAAGCAAGCTGTTCTACAACCTGTTTATATAAAACCTCAGCATTCTCCGGATCAATGCTTTCATAATAGGTCCTATATTCTTTTATATCGGGTGCTTCGTCCGAAAAAACAACCTCTTCATACCATTTTTCTTTATTTTTTTCGAACTCATCCTGTTCTAGTTTATACACCTGAAGTTCCGCAATTTGTGCCTGTAATTCCGCAATCAAATCCGAATTATCCGAATTCGTTGTCAACTGTGTATCCAAAAGAGCTTCTAACTCTTTGATTCTATCAATTGCATCATCGATTGTTTCAAACTGATATTCTGTACTGTCTTCCAACTCGTTTTCTTCTGGAAGAATCCAATTCAAATATGGCACATCCTTAATCATTGGACGAAGAATCGTAGAACCAAATCCACCGAAATCCCCCTTAATCATAAGAACAATGATAGCCAGCCAAACCAAAATAACCAATAGTGTCACAAACACCATGACTATTTTATTACCAAGCCCATCCTCCATATCGTCATCTATATCAATCGGCTTTCCATCTTTATCTAATTTTACATCTTTTACCTTATCTTTTTTCTTAAACAATGGCATAAGAAAACTCCTTATCTATTGTTGTAAGTATAACTTACTAACTGGTCAATTTCTTTGCTCTCTTCTGCATTTAATTCAGCCTTAAACTGTTCAAATGCCTTTTCTTTTAGCTTCTCATGGGTCTTGCGTTCCATCATAACTTCATTCAAAGCCTTTCTGGCATCCTCCATCTGCATTTCTGCCTTATGGACTTCAATCATTTGACGACGCATGAGTGTTTTCATCGTATTTACATCTGCTCGCGCATGAGAAACCTGACGAACATCTATCGTTCCCATCATACTTTCCTTCAGAATCTTTTCGTAGGAAGTACGTCGGAGAATAATCTCCTGCAGTTTTTTCTGTTCCTCTAAATACTTCTGATTCGCGATACCGTATGCAATTTTCGCCTGGGATTCCAGTTTCATCTTAACATCCAGAATATTTTGCATTCTGTATCTAAACTTCGCCATAATTCACCGCCAATTAATCCGCAAATAATTGTCCTAACAAATCAAGCTCCTCATCTATCAGGAACTTCTCATCCGTAGCCTGACATAAATATCCGTTTACCGCACGAATCTTTCGTATTGCGTAGTCAATATCTGGATTGGAACCATTTTTGTATGCTCCAATATTAATCAAATCTTCCGCCTCACTATAAGTAGCTAAAACATTACGAAGCTTTCCCGCCTGTGCCTTATGTTCCTTCGTAACAATCGCACTCATAACACGGGAAATACTCTGTAATACATCAATCGCTGGATAATGATTCTTATGTGCCAGCTTACGATCTAACATAATATGTCCGTCCAAAATACTACGTGCCGTATCTGTGATTGGTTCGTTCATATCATCACCATCTACCAGGACAGTGTACAAACCTGTGATAGACCCCACATCTGAAGTCCCTGCTCGTTCCAAAAGCTTCGGCATTTCTGCATATACACTTGGTGGATACCCTCTGGTAACTGGGGGTTCCCCTGATGCCAAACCTATTTCACGCTGTGCCATAGAAAATCGGGTCAAAGAGTCCATCATCAAAAGAACATCCTTCCCCTGGTCACGGAAATATTCCGCAATCGCTGTAGCTGTTTTCGCAGCCTTATTACGAATCAAGGCTGGTTTATCTGATGTCGCTACCACAACAACCGAACGTGCCATACCTTCTGGTCCTAAATCTCGCTCGATAAACTCACGAACTTCTCGCCCACGTTCTCCAATCAACGCAATTACATTGATATCCGCCTTGGTGTTACGGGCAAACATACCCATCAGTGTACTTTTTCCTACACCGGAACCTGCGAAAATTCCCAAACGCTGTCCTTTTCCAACGGTAATCAAGCCATCTACTGCTTTCACACCTAACGGAAGAATTTCGTCAATAATCTTACGACTCATCGGATCTGGTGGAAGTGCCTCCAATGGATAAGACTGTGGCAAATCCAAATAATCCTGCTCCATATCCGTCATACGTCCGATTCCATCCAGTGTATGTCCCAGAAGTTCAAATCCAACCGGAACCTCCAGTGGTTTTCCTGTGTTTTCAACTACACAGCCTACACCAACACCTTCTACACTATCAACTGGCATTAGGATTAACTTTGAATCCTGAAAGCCTACAACCTCAGCCATGACGTACTTCGACATATCTTTATCGATGTAGATTTTACACAAATCATTCAGTCTTGCTTTTGGTCCAAGCGATTCAACCGTTAATCCTACCACTGTGGAAACTTTTCCATAACTTTTATAAAATTGTTTATCCAATAGTTGCAAATATTTCTCTGCTTCTTTTACCACTTGTATTACCTACAAAGGGATTTGATGTCTTTTTCCAAATTGGAAAGCACCATATCAATACCGCAGTTATAAACTCCAGTTGGAGTTTCAATGATACAGTCATTTTCCTCTAGATTCATATCATTTACTACATCAATACTGACATCATTTCCGATTTTTTCTTTGATATCTGTTACATGTGACTCAATAAACTTATAATTTCCTTCTGCCACACGAATGATAAAATTCTTTCCAGCATCGATTCCAAGCAATGTATCTTTAATCAAATGCAGTAAAATCTGTTTTTTATTATCGAACTGAACATTAAAAACCTTGTGGAACACGCGAACCATCACATCTACCATATCCGCTTCCAATGTATCTAGTTTTGCTTCATACTCCGCTTGTAGAATCTGTTTTTTTTCGTCAAATTCTTCTTGAAGTTTCGCTCGATGTTCCAAAACTTCATCCTGCAATTTAGAAACACCTTCCTGATACCCCTGCTGTTTCTTCTGTTCAAATAAGAGTTCTGCCTGCATCTTGGCATCATCCGTCATTTTTTCTGCCTCTAAACGTGCAGCAACAAGAATCCCATCCGCCTCTGCACGAGCCTGCTCCAAAATTTCTTCTGGCGTAATTTCTGGCACAACCTGAACCTCTTCCACCTCTAAACCGGCTAAAAAACCATCTATAATTTCTTCACTAGTTGGAATCGAGCTTCCTGTAATCCCTTCTGGCAAAATGGCTCCGCCCAAAGAAGACTTTACACCTTCTGGCTTATATCTGTCATCTCCATTAATAATACGGGTTTCACTCCCGAGATTAATGACATACTGTTGTTTCAATAAATTAGACAACGATATCATCACCTCCACCACGGGAAATAACGATTTCTGCAGAATCCTCTAATCTTCGAATAATACCAACAATCTTCTGCTGTGCTTCTTCTACGTCCTTCATACGAACTGGTCCCATGAAGTCCATATCTTCCTTGATCATAGCAGCAAGACGTTTAGAGAGGTTCTTGAAGATAACATTCTGAACCTCTTCGGTTGTACTCTTAAGTGCAAGTTCAAGGTCAGCATTATCAACCTCACGAAGCACACGCTGAATAGCTCTGTCGTCCAGAAGAAGAATATCTTCGAATACGAACATCTTCTTACGGATTTCATCTGCCAATTCTGGTTCTTCAATTTCAAGAGATTCCATAATATGTTTTTCTGTACCACGGTCAACATTGCCCAAGATGCTAACGATAGAGTCAACACCACCAACAATGGTGTAATCCTGATTTACAAGTGAAGCCAGCTTACGTTCCAATACACGTTCTACTTCCTTGATAACATCAGGTGAAGTACGGTCCATCATCGCAATACGTTTCGCAACATCAGCCTGTTTTTCAGGTGGCAAAGCACCTAATACAAGTGCCGACTGACCTGGTGCCAAATAAGACAAAATCATAGCGATTGTCTGTGGATGCTCGTCCTGGATAAAGTTCAACAACTGGCTTGGATCTGTCTTTCGAACAAATTCGAATGGACGAACCTGAAGAGAAGCTGTCAACTTCATAATAACGTTCTGTGCGGCCTCCTGACCAAGTGCCTTCTCCAGAAGTTCCTTCGCATAACCAATACCACCCTCTGCAATATACTGCTGAGCCAGACAAATCTGATAGAATTCCATCATGATGTCTTCTTTGGTCTGTGGGGATACACTACGAGTGTTTGCAATCTCCAAAGTCAATTCTTCAATTTCTTCTTCTTTCAGGTGCTTAAAAATGGTAGCAGCCTTTTCTGGGCCAAGGGCAATTAATAAAATCGCCGCTTTCTGGACTCCATTATAATCTTCACTCATACTTTACTCCCAATCCTCATTGAGCCAGTTGCGTAACAAGGACGCAACTGCATCTGGATTTTCATCTACGAATTTTTCAATCATAACTCTTACTTCAGATTTTTCATTGTATCCGATATTTTCTAAGTTCTCCTGTGCTACTGCTGTAGATTCTAATAAGGATTCCACTGAAATTTCTGGTGCAATTTCTTCTGTCTTCTGAGTTCTTGTGCTACGGAATACTACATATCCAAGAAGTGCAAAGATAAGTACACAAACGATAATCTGCGCATAATCCATAATACCTCTGCCATCGTCTACCTCATCAACAAATCGTGGCTCTTCATAGCACATAAACGTAATGGATTTTGCTGAGAAACCAGTTGCATTTGCAATGGCATTTACGTAGCTTTCATCTACTTCAACCACTCTGGTTTCACTATTTGCAGCTTTAAATTCTTCCCATGTCATATCATCTAACTGTCCAGCTGCACGAAGTTCTGCTTCGTCATAAATGATATATTTCGTAGCCATAACCATTGCAGAACTACTATCATAAACGATATCTCCACCATTACCTAAAATAGTGGTTACGGTCTTATCATAATCATAAATGGTATCTGATTCTGAGATTGTAGTCTGACCAGTAGTTCCATCTTCAATTACATAAGTTGTATCATCATTGGTATCAGTTCCTGGAACACCGCCTTCATATCCCTGATTCGTCTCCATATCATATAAGGATTCCTGCATAACAGCACCGCCATCCATACCATTTGGAATACCGAGTTCTGTTTTGATGGTTTCCTTCTGATCGAAGTTTACATTCAGGTTCATGGCAACCTGTACATCAGAGAATACTTTAGATTTTACCAATACATCCGAAATCTCTTTCTTGATTGCATTTTCTAATTTTTCTTTGTATGACAACTGTGTTGATGCTACCCCCATAGATGACTGGGAATCTGCCCCAGAATAGATAACATTTGCATTCTGGTCAATAATGGTAATACCTTCCGTACTCTTGTTACCAATTTCTGTAGCCACATATAAAGCTAAAGCATACGCCTGATCAGAATCCATATTACCACTTAAATTTAATGTAATCGCCGCAGTAGCACTTTCTTCTCGAGAAAGAATCGTTCCATCATCTTCTGGCAATGTCAAATCAACAGTGGCACTCTCTACCATGGATAAGTCATCAATATGGTCTGCAAACTTCTTTTCCAGATAATCCTGATATGCCTTCTGCTTATCAGCCTCTGTCTTGGTAAAACTGCCATCGATAACATTATCAATGCTATAGCTTGTAAGTTCAATCTGATTAGAACCCAAAAGCATGCTGGCTGTACCCAAATCCTCTTCTTTTACACTGAAGCTTAATGTTTTTTCATTAAAGGTATATTCAATTGATTCATCTGAAGCTAAAAGATCTTTAATTTTCGCAGCCTCTGTATAATCCTTACATGTATGTAAATGTTCGTAAGATGGCGTTGTCATAACCACTCCAAGAATTACCAACGCAATCATAACAACCGCAAAAGCACTAATCAAAAGAATTCTCTGTTTGTTATTGAATTTTTTCCACCATTCAATAATTTTATCCAAAATTTGTTTTACCTGTTCTGGCATGATTTATATCCCTTTCATCTATTAAATCTGCATCTGCATAATCTGTTGATATGCTTCGATGAGTTTATCCCTTACTGCTACTGTATACTGTAATGCGGTATTTGCCTTTGTCTGTGCAATCAGCAAATCATGTGTATTTGTAGATTCACCTAAGGCAAATTCAATCGCCGCTGCTTCTGCTTGATTCTGTAATGTATTCGTTTCATTCAAAGAAGTCATCATAGAATCTAAAATAGAGCTAAAGTCTCCGCTCACTTCGTCCGATATACCAGATATCGAGGAAAGAGTGTCATTATATGCGGAATAAATACTAGTAATATCTTCTTCCGACAAATGTGATAAGGCTGAATTCTGCGTACTAGAAGTACCAGTTAATCCAGTCAGCCCCACTATGCTATTTAAACCTGAAATATCCATCGCTTAACTCCTATTTGCCAATACTAAGACCTGTTAAAGCCATGTTCTTGCTCGCATCAAATGCTGTGGCATTCGCTTCATAAGCACGTGTGGCATCAATCAGGTTCGTCATTTCTGTTACAGTGTTTACATTTGGATATGATACATAACCATTTTCATCCGCATCTGGATTGGCTGGGTCATATTCCATGATAAAATCAGTTTCATAATCCTCTGTAACCTTGGTAATCTTTACACCATTACCTACCGCTCTGTTTTTGGAATGGGAAAAATACTGGCTAAATGGTGTTACATCCTTTTCCTGGAAAGTAACGATTTTACGACGATATGGTCCACCACTTTCGGTAGATGTAGTATTTACGTTTGCAATATTCTCTGCAATGATATCGGTACGAAAACGCTGTGCGGTCATACCAGTTGCACTAATGTTAAATGACTGAAATAATCCCATACTCTAATCTCCTTTCCAATCAATTATTTAATAACGGTCTGTAATCTCTGGAATTCTGAAGTAATACTGGTAGTAAGTGCCTGATACTTAATCTGTTCTGAAGCAAGTTCAACCTGCTCTGTATCAATATCCACATTATTTCCATCCAGACGATACGAATAATTACCGTGGTCTGTATATACCATAGGATTTAATTCGGTTAAATCCACTGCATTCATCTTCTGATCAAGATTCATATATTTGTAGTTGCTCAACTCATTCTTCAATACGGACTGGAAATCAATATCCTGTCTCTTGTATCCTGGAGTATCTGCATTTGCAATATTATTTGCAATTAAGTTTTCTCTGGTCCAGCTGGCATCTGCCGCTTTATCTAATACATTGATATAGCTAAAAGCATCTGTTGAAATCATATTCTTTCCCTCCATATACTTATCTCATCCTAGTCCATCATACATATTATAAATGATGGAGCGAAAAACTCAAGTAAAAATTGCAAAAATTACACAATATTGTGTATTTTTGTCTTAGTTGTCAACAACATGTAGTTTTTTGACATTTTTTGGAATTGTCAAAAAAATTGCCAAAAACCCTTTAAAATCAAGCCTTTACGACAAAAAAAGGACTTAGAAACCTAAGTCCTTTTACAATATCCATCCATGATACAAATTGTTATTTTTGTACAAATTTACTATTTCTTGTTCTTTTTCAGCTTGTTTAATTCTTCGAACACCACATCATTTACTACTTTTATGTAGGTTCCTTTCATACCAGAAGAACGTGATTCAATTACTCCGGCACTTTCAAACTTGCGAAGCGCATTCACAATTACAGAACGAGTAATACCCACTCTGTCCGCAATACGACTGGCAACTAAGATACCTTCATTTCCTTCTAATTCTTCAAAGATATGGATAATTGCTTCCAATTCAGAGAAGGATAAGGTACTAATCGCAGATTTTACAATCGCTACCTTACGCTCTTCTTCCGCGTTTTCTTCATTTACAGAACGAAGCATTTCCAAGCTAACTACAGTAGTACCATATTCGGTCAAAATAATGTCATCGATATCATACTCTCGGTCACTGCGATAAATAAACAAAGTACCCAAACGCTCCCCTGCAATATCAATAGGCGAAATAATTGCACGGTATTTACGGGTTCCATCACCAAAGCCAAGGGTTTCGAGATTTACGTTTTCCTTCGTAGATAAAATTCCCAAAAGACGCTCATTTAAGTCCGGATCAATAAATCCGCCTACTTCATCTACGATAAGCTCTTCGATTATATCTACACTCTTACATTCACTGGAACCTAAAACCTTACCTTTCTTACTGATAACAAGAATGTCCGATTCTAATATACCTGTAAGCACCTCACAAATATCATTAAAAACAACCTTTGATGAATTGTTATTGTGAAGAAGTTTATTAATTTTTCTAGTTTTATCTAATAATTGGACGCTCATACTAGTGCCCTCCGTATTTTTATGCATAGATTTTAGCATAATTTTTCTGACAATTCAACAAAATGTTAGAAAATTCTTTTTAATTTTCTTTCTTTTCCTCTTCCTTTACCGGTTTATTCCAACTCATATATTCACAGTTAGGATAATCGATACAACCATAGTATTTACGACCTTTTCTGGTTCTCTTGATAACAATATCCTTACCGCATTCTGGACATGCGTGACCAATTTTTTCGAAATATGGCTTTGTATTCTTACACTCTGGAAAGCCAGGGCAAGCTAAGAACTTACCATGTGGACCATACTTAATCACCATGTTTCTGCCACATTCTTCACAGATTTCTTCTGAAACCTCATCCTGGATCTGAACCTTTTCTAATTCCTGCTCAGCCTTTTCTACTGCACTTTCCAAATCTGGATAGAAGTTTGAAATTACCATTTTCCAGTTTACATTACCTTCTGCAAC
>JAFUPI010000047.1 GCA_017481285.1 Agathobacter sp.
AAAACAACCAGAGCGAACAGCGGCAACCAGAAGTGCTTTTGTGGATGCATTTATTAGCATAAGCGAAAGTAGACCGATTGAGAAAATAACGATACAAGAAATTGCAGATAAAGCAGGATATAATCGCACAACATTTTATCAGTATTTTGAAGATACATTTCATTTGCTTAGCTATATGGAAGATTATATTATTTCTTATATACAGGAATCTATTGTAACCCGTATCGGAAGAATACCAGCAGAAGAAAAGTTTGTTCAATTATTTACAGAAATGTATCGTGAAAACAACAAATATTTGAAGGTGTTATTTAATTCGGTGAATTATCACCGCTTTGAACAAAAATTAAAGAGAATATTGACTCCTGCATTTGAACAACAGATAGGCCTTACTTTAGATAATGTTCAAGCAGATTACATTATAGATTTTTATTTATCTGGTATGATTTCGATTATTGCTAAATGGATTACTTCAGAAGATCTGTCAGTAGAAGAGTTTGCACAATTAGTAAGGCGTATTGTAGAGGGAATGAGTAAAGGGATTCTTACTTCTGAGATGGTGCCTCCCAGGCTGCAATTAACAAGACATGGTTGAAGAATATCATAATTATTGGTTTCATATCAATGTTTGGTGTATTTTTTATGTTTTAAATGGCGGAAAGGAGATTTGCATGAAAATATTAGATGGCAGAGAGGTAACAGTAAGAAGATATCAGGAGCAAGATGCAGAAGCAATTGTGAATGTGATACGAAGAAATTTTTTAGAGGTTAATGTAAAAGATTATGGTGAAAAAGCAATGAAAGCATTGGCGGAGCATCATGATGTAAATTGGTTTAAGGGAGTTGCATCGTATGCAAATGTATACGTTTTTTGTATTAACGATGAGATTATAGGAGTTGGCTCTATATCAAGTTTCTGGGGAAGTTTGACGGAAAGCATTCTTCTTACCATATTTGTATTACCAGAGTTGCACGGCAATGGAATAGGGCGATTTATTATTCAGACATTAGAGCAAGATGAACTGTTTTTGCGTGCAGACAGAATAGAAATTCCCGCTTCCATTACAGCAGTAGACTTTTATAAGAAACAGGGGTATGATTATAAAAATGGGGTAAAAGAATTAGATGACGAAGGTCATTATAGATTAGAAAAGTTTCATGAGGGAAGGAAATCAGAATATGTATAGCAAAGATGACCTTTTAAAAGATTTATATAACATGGGGTTGCAACACACAGATGCCATTATGGTGCATTCTTCCATGAAGGCGATTGGACCGGTGGAGGGCGGAGCAGACACGGTTGTGGATGCATTTATGGAGTATTTTAAAGATGGATTGTTTATGACGCCTACTCATACATGGGCTCAGATGAGTGAGGAGTACTCTTTGTTTGATCCGAAAGAAGAACCAGCATGTGTAGGGATTATTCCAAATGTTTTTCGAAAGAGAGAAGGTGTGGTTCGATCGCTGCATCCAACTCATAGTATTGCGGCTTATGGTCAAGCTGCAGAAGAGTATGTAAAGGGGGAGGATGATGTTACTACACCATGCCAGCCGGGCGGCTGTTGGAGCAGACTTTTCGATATAGATGCAAAGATTCTCATGCTAGGTTGTACACATATTAGAAATACCTTTATTCATGCGGTAGAGGAGCATTTGAATGTGCCAGAGAGACTGACGGATGAGCCAGTGCAGTTTCAGATTAAAATGCCGGATGAAAGTGTAAAAGAGGTGTTCATACATCGTCATTATAATCCGCTTCAGCCTCATATTTCAGAGGAATATGATAAGCTGGCACAGGCGTTTTATGATCTTGGTGCCGCAAGAAAAGTAAAATTTGGTGATGCAGAGTGTATTTTATGTGAAGCAAGAAAACTTTATGAAGTGACAGAAAAGGTGCTTTCACATGAGATAAATTGCTTGATCGATAGAAAAGAAATTCCAAGAGAATGGTGGGAGAAGGAGGAAAAGAAATGAAGAAATTATTAGTACGTGCAGATGATTTAGGTTACTGTGAAGCCGTAAACTACGGGATTGCCAGAGCAGTAAAGGATGGCATTGTGCGTAGTGTTGGTGTTATGCCAAATATGGAATGGGCAGAGCATGGCGTGCGTTTGTTAGATGATACAGATGTTATTTTTACAGTTCATGCAAATATCTGTCAGGGTAAGCCTATTACAGATCCAAAGTTGATTCCTAGCTTAGTAGATGGGGAGGAATTTAAGGATAAAAACCTCTATCGTGAAGCGAAGGAAGATTTCGTAGTTTTGGACGAGGTTATCATGGAAGTTGAGGCGCAGTATTTGCGTTTGGTCGAACTCACTGGAAAGAAACCATACATGATTGAAGCACATGCAGTACCTAGTGATAATTTCAACAAAGCTTTGGCTATTGTGGCTAAAAAATATGGTGTAGAAGCACTCAAATTTGAGCCAGGTCGTGGACCAAAGGTTGGAAATACGATTTTCAAATTTAGCATGGATAGTGGTAATCCAGACTACAATCCATTTGAAAGTATGAAAAAAGCTATGAATCAGGATTTTGCGGAAGATGAAGCGATGCTTATGGTACTTCATCCAGGTTATGTGGATGAATATGTGCTGAATACCTCATACATAACCGTACAGCGTGCCCTTGAAGTTGCATTTGCTATTAATCCAGAGACTAAGAAGTGGTGTGAAGAAAACGAGGTAAAACTTCTCACTTATGCAGATTTATAAAAAGGAAATTGCATGATAATCCCTATCACAAAAATGTGGTAGGGTTTTTTATGTGCTATAAACATTTTTGTTCGACTCTCCGATATAAATATAAGACAAACGGAATTGTCTAAATTTAACGGAAAGGAGTCCGACATATGAAGATTCAAAACAGTAGTATCAGCATGTCCTCTACACATCTGGAAAAGTCATTTCAGTTCATGGAACACGCCACGATAGAAGGACGTGCATCGGAAGATTTACAAGGCGTTATACTTAGCTTGTCGAAGGAAGCCGAAGACGGAAGCTATGCAAAAGCCATTGAATCTTACGAACAGCAACAAAAAGAAGAGGCACAGCGCCGACAGGAGCAAAACCTCAAATCCCTTGCACAAATTATGCAAACCAAGCGCAATGAAAATTATGGGTTTGATGTGTCAGATGAATATGACCTGAAACTAGAACTTTTGCGTCAGATGCTTGAGATGCTGAACAAGGGAAAATGTCTAACAAAACTCCCGCGAGAAAAACAGAATAATGGTGGGGTGCTGGATTTGAGAACCAGAAGACCACAGAACGTAATCAGCTTGGGAAGTATGTCCAGTGCAGGCGTTTCAGTCAACACAAGTGAAACAGGCAGCGTAGCAAATACGGCTACTCCACGTATCGGAACAACCTCGGGAGGAACCATGTGGCAGAAAATCACAGTTTCGTCTGCGAGTATAACAGAGTACGAAAGTACCAGCTTCATGACTCAGGGAAAAGTGCAGACAGAAGATGGAAGGAGTATTGATTTCAATGTGGCTTTTTCTATGTCCAGAGCTTGCTCAGCTTGCATCAATACCATGGAAGTATCGAATTATATTTTGACAGATCCATTGGTAATCAATCTGAATACGGAGATGACCGAGATTTCAGATCAGAAGTTTTTCTTTGATATCGATAGCGATGGAAAAGAAGAAGAAATTTCGGAACTTGGAAAAGGCAGCGGTTTCCTGGCCTTGGATAAGAATGAAGATGGCGTGATCAATGATGGAAATGAGCTTTTTGGTACCAAAAGTGGTGATGGATTCAAAGATTTGAAGGCTTATGATGAAGATGGAAACCATTGGATTGATGAGAATGATGAAATCTTCCATAAATTGAAAATTTGGATGAAAGATGCGAATGGTGAGGATATCCTGCTGGATTTAAAAGAAGCAGATATTGGAGCGATTTATCTGGGAAATGCAAACACAGAATATTCCTTCAAAGACGAGTCTTTAAACACCAATGCAGTTCTTCGTAAGACTGGCGTGTATTTGAAAGAGAGCACTGGGAAAGTAGGCACAGTAAGTCATGTAGACTTAGCAGTGTAAGATGTGATATAATATTTGTGTATTTATCATCAGGGAGTGTTAGTGTATGAAATACAATGAAAAACAGTTTGCGAGAAATGCAAATAAGAAAGCAATGATTATGTGGTTGACAATGTCAATTGTATTGTCAGCGGCATATGTGATTGAAATTGTAAAGGGACTCAAATCCGTATTCTATTTTGTCAATATGGAAATGTGCTGTTGGATTCCATTTATCATTGGGTTAGTTGTTCTAAAAGTAAAGGGTTGGCATACAAAATGGTATCGTGATATCTGTGCAGGTGGATATTGGCTGTTTTATGCATATATTATGTTCACATCACCAGGAACATTGGCATTTGCATATGTATTGCCATTGCTTTGTATTTTAGTAATCTACAAAGATCGAAATTTGATGTTGCGATATGGCGTTATCAACATGATAATCCTTACTATTACAATTGTTCGAAATTATTCTAATGGTATGAACACACCATCGGATATTACGGTATTTGAGATGCAGTTTGGAATTACGCTGTTCTGCTATATCGGATTAATCATAGCGATAAAGCATATGAGTCTTTCGGACGATTCTTTATTGGATTCGGTAAAAGACAATTTAGCTAAAGTGGTTTCTACTGTAAAGCAGGTAAAAGGGGCGAGTAATGCTGTTGTAGATGGCGTAACAGTAGTTCGAGAATTAGCGGATGAAAACAAGCATAGTGCTAGCGAAGTTGTAAGTAGTATGTCTGAATTATCAGAGCAGAATGATGTGCTCAGTAATCGAATTTTTTCTTCTATTGATATGACAGAAGATATCGATAATCAGGTTCAGAATGTAACAGAGCAGATGGAGCGTCTTTTGGCTATTAGTCAGAAATCCACCAGTCAAGCTCATGAAAGTACAAAAGAGTTGGAAGCAGCAGTTGATTCAACCAATTCTATGGCAGAATTATCTACAGAAGTAGAGGCCATTTTGAATGATTTCAGCAATCATTTCGAAAAGGTTAAGGCGGAGACTGGAACTATTACAAATATCAGTTCGCAGACAAATCTTTTGGCATTAAATGCGTCTATAGAAGCAGCAAGAGCTGGAGATGCAGGAAGAGGATTTGCAGTTGTTGCAGAAGAAATTAGAAACCTTAGTATTGGAACACAGCAGTCTTCCGAGAAGATTATGGAGGCTTTGAATTTGTTGGAGAATACCTCCGAGAAAATGACAGAGTCTATCACTCTTATTTTGCGTTTGATTTCAGAGAATCTGGAACGTATGCAGAGTGTAAATGAGAGTGTAAGTAATATTGCTGAGGATGCAATTCAGTTAGGTGATGAGATTCAGGTTGCAGATGCTGCAATTAAGAGTGTAAAAGAGTCTAATGAACATATGGTGGAAAACATGAGAGAAGTCCAGGAAATTATGGAAACCATAACGGAAAGCGCTGTCTATTCTAAGAATGCATCCACCACTATGCTTAGCAAATATGAAGAAACCGCTCGTAATGTGATTAATATTGAAGTTGTAGTTGGAAAGCTTGTGGAGGAATTAGGAACAGGCGGTTTCATGAGTTTAGATGATATTTCTGCGGGTATGAAAGTGTTACTTATTTCTCAGGGAAGTAAAACAGAGTATTCTGCTGAGGTTGTAGAGACGAGTGATACTACGATGTTGATTAAGATGCCTCAGGAAACAGAGCGTCTCTTAAGCCGTGAAGCTGGAAATAATATGTATGAAATACATGTTGTTGTTAATAATGCAATATATATTTGGAGTGAAATCAAACTCGGAAAATCAGATGCATCAGGCAACTACAAACTATTGCTTGAAGATAATCCGAAGGTAATGAACAGAAGAAAGTATCCAAGATTACCAATGAGAAATACGTGTCATGGCTCTTGGGCCACGGATGGAGAAAGCTTTGAAGGAAATATGGTTAATATTAGTGCAGGCGGTTTTGCTTTCGCATGCAAAGATGATAGGTTTGCAGATGCGGTTGGAGAACAGGTGCAACTGATTATACATGATTTTACTCTCCTTCATGAAAAACCACTTACAGGAATTATTATCCGTTCTACAAATGATGAAGGCACCTATATTATTGGCTGTAGAATGTTACAGGATAACACAGATATATTGGCTTATGTAAGTGCTAAAATGTCTTAGACGAAAGGAATATGTGTTTTACATATTGAAAAATTATGAATACGCCAAACACCTCAAACTATGCAAAAAGATTACAAAAAATGATTCAGTGCAAAACGGTTTCTATCAAGGATAGTTATGATGATACTGAATTTGCAAAGCTTCGTGATGTGATGAAAGAGTTGTTTCCACTAGTACATAAGCAGGCAAAGAAGATGACATTTAGTGATGACTGCTGGATATACTGTTTGGAAGGAAAAGATAAGACTAGAAATATTATGCTCATGTCTCACCATGATGTAGTGGCTGTAGAGGGAGAATGGAAGTACGATGGTTTTTCTGGAGAAATTGCAGAAGGTAAAATCTGGGGACGAGGGACGGTAGATACCAAGACACCACTGTTTGCCGAGTTTATGGCACTCGAGGAGTTGTTGGCAGAAGGCTATCAGCCGCCTTGCAATGTATACATAGGTTCTTCACACAATGAGGAAATTGCGGGCGATGGTATTCCAAAGGCTTTGGAATATTTCAAAGAACAGGGCATTACCTTTGAGGTGATTTTAGACGAAGGTGGTGCAGTGATTGATCCACCTGTAGGCGGAATGAATGTAGAGAAATGTGCCATGGTAGCGGTGCATGAAAAAGGTTTTTATCACTTGAACTGCAAGGCTACGACGGGTACGGGACATGTGGGGCTTACCAGTGGAAAAAAGGCTACACCGGTAGAACGCATGTCAGCTTTTATTCATGAAATCAATAGTAAGAATATCTTTATTCGTAGATTGAATCCACAGGTTACTGCGATGTTTACCTGTATGGCACCACATTGTAATTTCCCGATGAATCTGGTATTTGGAAATTTAAACATATTTGGTGGAATACTAAAGAAAGTGATACCGTCTCTTAGTCCAGTGGCAGGTGGCTTATTGGGAACGACCTGTGCCTTTCACGAGATAAAAGGAAGCAATGAAGAAAAGAGTTGTACGGCAAAAGCGACTTTACGTCCTGTGGATAGTTCAGATTGGCAAAAGGATTTACAGAGTTTTATTGAAGTTGCGAAAAAATATGATATTACGGTAGAGGTGGATGAAAAATCCGAATATCATGAACCGGCAGATATGACGAAACCACAGCTTGCATATACATTTGAATGTATAAAGAAAGTGTTTCCACAATATCCACCGATACCGATGATTTTGCCAGCAGGTACAGATGCGAGACATTTTACGGAGATTTGTCCGTGTATTCTTCGCTTTGCACCGATTCGCTTATCTGCACAGCAGTTGGCTTCCGTGCACAGCGAAAATGAAAATATTGATTTGGATGCGATTGCGGATGCAGTGGCATTTTATAGAGAGTTCTTGAAAAATTATAGATAGAGGAATTGAGAAATGAACATTCTTGTAATTAACGGCAGTCCAAAAGGGGATAAAAGCAATTCTTTGCGACTTGCCAATGCCTTTATAAAAGGTTTATGTGAGGAAAAGAAACGTGTCAAGCTTTCTACGGAAGTAGAACAGTTGGATGTTGCCAAGTTACATATCGAAGGCTGCAAAGGTTGTTTTGCCTGTTGGAAAGCCACACCAGGAAAATGTTGTATCAAGGATGACATGACAATGGTTTTGCAGAAAATCCTGTGGGCAGATTTGATTGTATATAGTTTTCCATTGTATTATTTTAATGTACCAGGAACCTTGAAAAATCTCATTGACCGTCAGCTTCCAATGGTGCTTCCATTTATGAGTGAGCGGGAAGATGGTGTGGGCAGTGGCAGCCATGATGCACGATATGACATGAGTGGAAAAAAATACGTGCTCATTTCTACATGCGGTTTTTATTCTTCAAAAGGAAACTATGACAGTGTATGTCAGATGTTTGATCATATTTGTGGCAAAGAAAAATATGAGACCATTTTCTGCGGACAGGGAGAGTTGTTCCGCGTGAAAGAACTCCATGGACGTACCGATGAATACTTAAGGCAGGTAGAAAAAGCAGGAACAGAGTATGCCTGTGGAAAAATAGAAGAAGATACAAAGTCGAAATTAGAAGAACTTCTTTTTCCTAAGGAGGTCTTTGAAAGAATGGCGGACGCCAGTTGGGGTGTCAGCAAGGAATCAGGTGAAAAAGAAGCGGAAAGTCTCGTGTTTACCAGACAGATGGCAGCCTTATATAATCCAAAGAGTCATGATGGAAAAGATAGAGTTTTGGAAATGTGCTATACGGATTTAGGGCAGACCTATCAGATTCTCATGACTACTACTGGAAGCAAAGTGGTGACGGACGGAAGTTTGAAATATACGACCCGAATTGAAACGCCATATGATGTATGGGTTTCTATCGCACAGAATGAAATTCGTGGTGACGAAGCACTGATGAAACAGATGTACAAAGTATCGGGCGATTTCGACCTCATGATTAACTGGAATAAATATTTTGGTGGCGAAGAGGCAGTGGAAGAAAAGCAGACGGCTGTTTCAAATAAGGCAAAGAAACCGCCTGTCATGACAACGATGTTATTGGCATGGATTAGTTTCTGGGTTGCCATGTCTGTGAATGAACAGATGGGGCCTTTGGTGACATTGGCGGTGGGAGCGTGCATACCATTATTTATGCATAAGCATGAAATCGTGTGGTTTGATAAGTTATCCATTGCGGCTACAGCATTGTTATCTATTTTGGTTTTAGTTACAGAAAACACATTTCTAGGTATCATCTTAAGTTACTTTCTATTTGGTGTAATGTGGCTGGGCTCATGTTTTACCAAAGAGCCAGTCTGTGCAGCTTATGTGAAGTATGACTATAATGGTGAAGATGCCTTAAATAATCCGATTTTTATGAAAACAAACTATATTATTGCAGCAGGATGGGGTATTCTATACATAGCTATGGCAGTTTGGACGTATCTATTGTCAGGAACATCCCTGGTGCAGATGGTAGTGCTACTCAATAACATTATGCCAGCATTTATGGGAATCTTTACGGTGTGGTTCCAGAAATGGTATCCAGCATGGGTAGCTGGTGGAAAAGCAAAATAATAAAATGAGAAAAGGAGACCAGAAATATGAGTATGAATCCAGCAGCAATGATGAAAGTAATGAATGCAATGAATACATTTAAAGCAAATCATCCAAAATTCATGGCATTTTTAAACTATGTTTTCGCAGGTGGTTTTCCAGAAGGAACTGTAATCGAGATTACTGTGACAAAGCCAGGACAGGAGCCTATTACCTCGAATATGAAGGTTACACAGTCTGACTTAGATTTGTTTGATTCCTTGAAAGATGTTGGAATGTAATAAAGAGGTTACCATGATAGTTAGAAGAGTATTAAATATCGAAGACTTACCATCCAAGCATGCCGCAGTAAGACGGGCATTGGAACGCTGTGGAGTTCCATATATTGACCATGTGGACAATGCGGTAGATGCTCTTGATATGATTGAAATTGCGATAAAGGAAGGTAAGCCATATCATGTAATTGTATCTGACATGTATTTCCCGATTTCGAAAGGCGGAATGGAAGCACAGGCAGGCATGTATGTGATTGAAGAACTGAAGGCACGCGGAATTGATGTTCCTGTTATCGTGTGTTCATCTGCCAGAATGATAATTCCAGATATCGTGGGCTGTATCCACTATAGTCCATATCGTAATGATTTGGATGCGGATATGAGGGAAATGATTGAGATTGTTCGAAATATGTAGAATAAGAAAGAGGTAGCACTGATAAGCATCAGCAAGCTACCTCTTATTTTTTGTTGCTATAAGTTATGATTTGTCACCAGCTCCACAGGGCAGTGGTCTGAACCGAAGATATCCGTATGAATCTTTGCATCCACCAGTTTGTCATTCATAGAAGCAGATGTGATAAAGTAGTCAATTCTCCATCCTGAGTTCTTTTCTCTTGCTTTGAAGCGGTAAGACCACCAAGAGTAAATCTGCTCGACGTCTGGATAGAAGTGACGGAAGGTGTCGGTAAAGCCTGCACCTAAAAGTTCTGTCATTTTGCTGCGTTCTTCATCGGTGAAACCTGCATTATGACGATTGGTTTTCGGATTTTTTAAGTCGATTTCCTTATGGGCTACGTTTAAATCACCGCAAACAATCACTGGTTTTTTCTCATTTAAAGAGAGCAGATATGCACGGAAAGCATCTTCCCAGGTCATGCGATAATCCAGTCTGGCCAATTCGTTCTGTGAATTTGGAGTGTAGCAGGTAATCATATAGAATTCGGGATATTCCAAAGTGATGACACGGCCTTCCTGGTCATGTTCTTCAATGCCGATTCCGTAAGAAACAGAAAGTGGTTCATGCTTGGTGAAAATAGCAGTACCAGAGTAGCCTTTTTTTACGGCATAGTTCCAGTACTGGTGATATCCAGGCAGGTCTAATTCAATCTGTCCTTCCTGTAATTTGGTTTCCTGTAAGCAGAAGAAGTCGGCATCTATTTTGTTAAAAAAATCGGTGAAATCGCCTTTTTGTACGATTGCACGAAGTCCATTTACATTCCAAGATATAAATTTCATGTTATATAATCTCCATTCAAAATTGTATTTTGTTTAAATCTTTTCCCATACCATAATACAAAAAAAGACACTTAGATTATACATATAAAATTACTCTGGGACAAGTGGTGAATATATGCAAATTTATCGAATTACCCTTACCTCTAATGCAGTGGTTTGAGGTGGGATGCTCGCGGTCATAAAGTTTGCATGGCGTACACGTACACGAAGTCCAGGGAAAAGTCGTGAAAATCCCATTGGACGTCCTTCCATATCAAAGATTGGCGTCCTCTTTGGATTTCTACGAAGGTGTCATTTAGAAGTCCTTCGTTAAACATAGTATTGTCCATTTTATACCTTATATATGAGTTTTACTTATATTATATGCGGGTCAGTTATAACTTTTCTTATGAATAACTATAAATTTTAGTTCTTTGACTATTTTTCTATTATTAGAATAAAATAGAACAAGAAAAAGAAAGGAATCAAGTGTAGTATGTTACAAAAAATAGATGATTTGGTTTGGGGAATCCCGATGATTGTGCTTATTTTAGCAGTAGGAGTCTTATTAACCATTCGATTAAAAGGATTACAAATTACCAAATTACCATTGGCGGTAAAACATATTTTTGCAAATGATAAGGATGGAAAAGATGGAGAGGTTTCCAGTTTTGGAGCTCTTTGTATGGCATTATCTGCAACAATTGGTACAGGAAATATTGTAGGTGTCGCTACGGCTATTGTGACAGGTGGTCCAGGTGCTCTGTTCTGGATGTGGATTGCGGCGCTTTTGGGAACTGCAACCAAATATGCAGAATGTTTACTGGCTATTAAATATCGTGTGGTGGCAGAAGATGGACACGTAGTAGGTGGTCCATTCTATTACATAGAAAAGGGTATGGGGTCAAACTGGAAGTGGTTAGCAAAGATGTTTGCGGTGTTTGGCGCTGGAGCAGGTTTGCTTGGAATCGGTACATTTACACAGATTAATGGTATCACAGGTGCCGTGAAAAATTTCTTTGATCCAGATAGTTTAAATACAGTATCTTTATTTGGAAATGAGTATTCTTGGGCGATTGTTATTTCAGGAATTATTCTTACGATATGTACGGCTTTAGTACTTATTGGCGGAGTAAAGAGAATTTCTTCTGTTGCAGAAGTAATTGTACCATTTATGGCAGTTTTTTATATTGGAGCAGTCATTATTATTCTGATTACTCATGCAGCAGAGATTCCTGGTGTTTTGGTAGAAGTAGTGGAAAGTGCCTTTGGTCTTCGTGCTGCAGCAGGTGGAGCGTTGGGAGCTATCATGGTAGCGATGCAAAAAGGAATCGCTCGTGGGATTTTTTCTAATGAAGCAGGTTTGGGTAGTGCACCAATTGCAGCAGCTACTGTAAAAACCAATGAGCCAGTAGAACAGGGGCTGGTTTCTATGACAGGAACTGTGATTGATACATTGATTATTTGTACGATGACAGGTCTCTCTATTTTGGTGACAGATACATGGAATATTGGTTTGGAAGGTGTTGATGTTACAACTGCAGCTTTTCAGGCAGGACTTCCATTCCCGGCAGCAGTGTCTTCCTTTGTTTTAATGTTATGTTTAGTATTTTTTGCCTTTACAACTATCCTCGGTTGGGATTATTATAGTGAAAGATGTATGGAATATTTAGTTGGGGATAAGCCAGGCGTGATTAAAGGGTTCCGTTGGGCCTATATTGTGGCTGTTTTTATCGGACCATATATGACGGTGTCTGCAGTTTGGACTTTGGCAGATATTTTCAACGGTCTTATGGCATTTCCAAACTTAATTGCGTTATTTGCATTGAGTGGAGTGGTAGTGGCAGAAACCAAAAAATATTTCGACAAGCAAAAAACGAAAAAATAAACGGAGGAGTTTCACAAATGAAAGGTTTTATTGAAGAATTTAAGAAGTTTATTATGAGAGGCAATGTGCTGGATATGGCAGTCGGTGTTATCGTTGGTGGTGCGTTTACCGCAATTGTAACATCTTTAAATACAGATATTCTGACACCGCTCTTGGCTATTTTAGGCGGAACAGATTTTTCGCATCTTACTTTAAAACTTGGAACTGGCGAAACAGCACCAGTGCTGATGTATGGTAACTTTCTTACAGCAGTTATCAATTTTCTAGTAACTGCATTTGCAATTTTCTGCTTAGTTAAGCTGATTAATACAGTTGGCGAGAAATTTGCAAAGAAAGAAGAGGAAGCACCAGCGGAGCCAACGACGAAAGAATGTCCATTCTGTAAGTCAGAAATTGCGATTGAAGCAACCAGATGTCCTCATTGTACATCACATATTGAATAAAACTGACCAAGAAAGGTTCACTGGACCGTTTTTGGCATGCGCGTGCAACAAAAAGCTCAAAATTGTTTGGATTTTGAGCTTTTTTTGTTGCATATTGTTCAAAAATTTCCTATAATATACTAGATATAGTTTATTTTGGGAAAATGGGTAAAAAGGGGAATAGCCATGAGTCAGGATAATCTTTCAAGGTATGTATTAGAATATATGGGGGAGCTGGTGATTTCATTTGATGAACGTGGTCTCATCAGCTATGGAAATAAAACTGCAGAAGAAAAATTAGAGTTTGTCAATCAGTTAAGTGGCACACATATTAGCGAGATTTTTCCAAATGAGTTTACGGAAACGGATGATGGATTTGAAACTGAGGTAGTGTTTGGTACGAATGTTGTGCAGAATTTGATGGCATACCGTATGAATAAAACCTGTTTTGCAGTAGAGGCAAAATTCTCAGATTTAAATGATGATTTTGAATATGTCTGCATCATGAAGGATATTACCAATCGTAATTTCCTGGAGAAACGTATTAAGCAGGTAGAGCAGGATGCAGAGGACGCATTAAAGGTAAAATCAGAATTTGTGGCAAATGTAACACATGAGTTGCGTACACCGGTAAATGGTATTCTGGGCAATACCAGAGAATTGATTTCCAGAATTGAAGATGAAGGTTTGCTCCGGATTTTAGATTTGATGGAACGTGGCTGCAATGATATGCATGCTCTTATCAACAATATTTTAGACTTTTCCAAACTTGAGGCTGGTAAGTTTACTTTGGAAAAACGAGAATTTGATTTCCGCAAGATGGTAGATTATGTCAAAGGAAATCATATACATAAAATTACGGAAAAGGGATTGGAATTTTTCGTGACTATTTCACCAGAGGTTCCAGCTCATATTATCGGAGATGAGCTTCGTATTGTACAAATTCTGAACAATCTGCTTTCCAATGCAACGAAATTTACATCTGTAGGTAAAATTGCAGTAGAAATTGTTAAGACGGCTCAGATGGGACAAAGAGCGGAACTGTTCTTTCTGGTAACAGATACCGGTGTTGGTATCGCAAAAGAAAACTTAGACAAGTTGTTTAAGAGTTTTTCACAGGTGGATGCGTCTATCTCCAGAAAATACGGAGGTACAGGTCTGGGACTCAATATTAGCAAACAGCTGGTTGAGATGATGGGCGGTACGATTACGGTACAAAGCGAGTTAAATCAGGGAACGATTTTTTCATTCTCGGTATGGGTTGATTTGCCAAAGGATGAACAGGAAAAAGAGTCTGTTACCGTGGATTGTATGGCATTCCTTACTGGCGTAATGCAGGGTAGAGAAGAAGATGCACATTTGAAGGAATTTGGTACGGAAGAAAATATAACAGAATTAGAAAAGAATTTATCGAAATTGATTCTTTGTGTGGAAATGGATAACTGGGAGAAGGCGGAAACCTTCATGACTGCAGTAAAACAGTTGACCGATGCAGCCCCACAGGAAATCAGAACTGCATCATTACGTCTTAAGATGGCAGTTCAAAAAGCAGATTATGACAAGACAAGTGCAGCTTATGAAGAGCTTATGAAGCTGTTATAGTCAGGAGGCTTTATGTTACGAATTTTAATTATTGATGATGTGGAAACCAACCGATTTGTTCTCCGCAACATTATTACGGATATGGGTTATCAGCCAGTGTTAGCTGAAAATGGAAAACAAGGGCTTAAGATTATGGAGCGTATTGTTCCGGATTTAATCCTTTTGGATGTTGCGATGCCAGAAATGGATGGATTTGAATTCGCGGATATTATCAAAAAAGATGTGAAGACCAGAAATATTCCGATTATCTTCATTTCAGCATTTGATGCACCTCAGGATATTGTAAAAGGCTTTGAGGCAGGCGGAGCAGATTATGTAACGAAACCTTTCATTCAGGAGGTTGTAAAATCAAGAGTTGCAGTACAGCTGAAACTTGCAGAGATGAATAAGACTCTGGCAGATACCAATCGCAGATTACAGGTTTCTATCACAGAACAGCTTCGTCAGTTGGAAGCAGAAAAGAAAAAAGTATTATATGCACTTTTAACCGTAGTACGTAAAAATGCAGTGTTTGATGAAAGTCATATCGAAAGACTTCAGGAGAATTGCAAGATTTTAGCACAGGCAATGCAGCTTTCTCCAAAATACGAAAGTATTGTTTCAGATACATTTGTAGAAACAATTGAGCTGGCAGCACCACTTTGCGATTTAGGTATGGTAGGTGTACCATTGGATATTTTGCAAAAAAACGGCAAGTTATCGGATGAAGAAATGGCGATTGTACAAAAACATACAGCGATTGGAACTCAGATTATGGAAGATATCAAAGGTGATGGTGACTATAACGATTTCGTAGATATGTCCTGTGATATTACTAAGTACCATCATGAAAGATGGGATGGAAGTGGTTATCCAAATGGTAAGTCAGGAAACGATATTCCGTTACCAGCACAGGTTGTTTCTTTGATTTCTTACTATAATGCTTTGACCGAAAAACGTTCTTACCGTGATGCGTATAGCAAGGAAGAGGCGATTCAGATGCTTGAAGCAGAATCAGGAAAGGCTTTTAACCCTGATATTTTTGTAATCTGCAAGAAAATTGCAAGACAATTAAAATAAGAGGACAAACAAGTGGCGAAGATGACGGACGAGGAATATCTGCGTATTGCCCGTTTTTTAAAGGGGCGGTATGGCATTGATATGAGTCGTAAAAAGGAGATTATTTCAGGACGATTAGAAAACTACATTAGAGCAAATGGCTGGAATACATATACTGAATACATGAATGCAGTGGAAAAAGATGTGACCGGAAGTTTGGAGAAGAAACTGGTAAATCTTTTGTCTACGAATCATACATATTTCATGCGTGAACCAGAACATTTCACCTATTTAAGGCAGGTGGTGCTTCCTTGGATTCGACAGAAGGAAGAACGAACCAGAGATGTTCGTATTTGGTGTGGTGCTTCCTCTACGGGAGAAGAACCATATACCATTGCCATGGTAATTGCGGATTATTTTGGTTTGGAACATGGGGCTTGGGATACGCAGGTTTTGGCGACCGATGTTTCTACAGATGTGTTGCGTCGTGCTATGGAAGGTATATATAGTGCAGAACAGGTAGAAGTACTCCCAGATAATTGGAAACGAAGATTTTTCCGTAAGATTATCAGCGAAGATGCTTATCGTGTTACAGATGAGTTGAAAAATGAAGTTATGTATCGCAAGTTTAACCTGATGGATGATTTTCCATTTCGCAAGAAATTACATGTAGTATTTCTTCGAAATGTGATGATTTATTTTGATGAAAAGACCAAAAAAGAGTTGATCCAAAAGGTTTATGATGCGATGGAACCAGGTGGATATTTGTTTATTGGACAGACAGAGAGTATTAATAAAGAGTATTGTCCATTTGAACATGTAAGACCATCGGTTTATAGAAAAATAGAAAGAAAATAGGATAATTTGTCATGCGAAAAATTAAAGTACTGGTTGTAGAAGATTCCGTATTTTTTCGAGAACTTCTTGTAAAACATTTGAATAATGATCCAGCTCTGGAGGTTGTAGCGAGCGCGAAGGATCCATTTGAAGCCAGGGATATGATTGTAAAACATAAACCTGACGTTATGACACTGGATATTGAAATGCCTCGTATGAACGGAATTGAGTTTTTAAGAAAACTGATGCCACAATATCCAATGCCGGTCGTTATGATTAGCTCATTAAGCGACAAGGTATTTGAAGCATTGAATGCAGGTGCGGTCGATTTCGTTGCAAAACCTGCGATGACGGACAGAAAGAAATTGGAAGAGCTTATGACGAATGAGCTTCCAATTAAAATAAAAATTGCATCGACTGCGAAAATCGGGAATATCAAGAGAAGCATGGTTCCTGAGTTAACAGAAACGGTAACCAGCAATGCCAGAAGTAAGGAATTGATACTGGCCATTGGGGCTTCGACAGGAGGCACAGAGGCGATTGCAACGGTGCTAAAGGAGTTCGGAACAGATATTCCAGGGACGGTTATTGTGCAGCATATGCCGGCTGGATTTACAGAAATGTATGCCAATCGTCTGAATGATCAATGTCGTGTTTCCGTAAAGGAAGCGAAGAATGGAGATAAGGTTCTGCCAGGACAGGTGTTGATTGCACCGGGTGGAGAGTGCCAGATGCGTTTGATTAAGGTAAATGGAACTTTTCAAGTAGAAGTAAAACCTGGACCAAAGGTAAGTGGACATTGTCCTTCCGTAGATGTGTTGTTTGAATCTGTTGCTAAGGCAGCTGGAAGCAGAGCCATTGGAATTATTTTGACCGGCATGGGCGGCGATGGAGCCAAGGGGCTTTTAGAAATGCGTAAGGCAGGTGCAAAAACCATCGGTCAGGATGAATCCACTAGTGTAGTATATGGAATGCCAAAGGTGGCATTTGATATAGGTGCAGTAGAGCACCAGGAGAAATTAAGTGATATAGCAAAGAAAACATATGCTGTTCTTAATAACATGTAAAGGAGAAAATGTATGAGAATTTTATTAGCAGAGGACGATTTCGTAACAAGAAAGTTTATGAGCAACTTCTTATCCAAGTATGGCGAATGCGACGTTACCGTTGACGGTTTGGAAGCGGTTGATGCATTTATGATGGCTTTGGAAGAAGGTGAGCCTTACGATTTGGTATGTCTTGATATTATGATGCCAGTTATGGATGGATATCAGGCATTGGTAGGCATTCGTAATTTGGAAAAAGAACGTAATATTCCAGAAGACAAATCAGTTAAGGTTATTATGGCAACAGCATTGAATGATGAAAAGAATGTAAAAATGGCTTTTGAACTTGGATGTACTATCTATTCTGGAAAACCAATTGATCAGGACCGCTTCGAAGAAGCATTAAAGAGATTGGATTTAATCTAAGATAGGTGATAAATAATAGGAAGGAGCGTTAGTATGGCAGACGGATTTAATACAGAAGACATGCTTGACATGTATCTGTTTGAAAATCAGCAATTGCTAGAAAAGCTTCAGGAAACAGTACTGGAACAAAAAGACGAAGAATGTTTTGATGAAGATGCCATCAATGAAATCTTCCGTACTATGCACACCATCAAGGGTTCCTCTGGAATCATGATGTTTGATGATATTACGGCGGTTTCACATAAGCTAGAAGACATTTTCTATGTGCTTCGTGAGTCACATCCTGATAATGTGCCACATTTGCAGTTGGTAGAACATGTATTAGAGGTTTCAGATTTTATTACAAGCGAATTGGAAAAAATCGAAAACGGAGAAGCTGCAGACGGCGATTCTAGTGAAATAATTGCAAGACTGGATAAGTTCTTGAAGCAAATAAAAGGTGAAAAAGATACAGAAGAGAAGAAGGAAGCGAAAAAAGATACTTCGGCACAGAAATTCTATATCGCACCGGTTGCTAGTAATTCAAGTAAATATTTCCGCATTAAAATTACATACAATGAAGGTGTCAATTTAGTAAACGTACATGCGTACAAGGCGGTATATGCGTTAAAAGAAATTGCGGAAGATTTGATATATTCGCCAGAAGATATTATCTCGGACGAGAGTAGTGCAGAGCAGATTTTAGAAAATGGTTTTGATATTCTGTTGCAGACACAGGCAAAAGAAGCTGATATCCGCGAAATTATCAAAGAAGGATATGATGTAAAACGAGTTGACGTTTTAGAGTGCACAGAAGCAGAATACAAACGTGGATTTGATGACGAGGAAGAAACTCCGATTATCATGATTGACCTGGATTCTTCGGTAGAAGAAATTGAAGCGAAGGCAGAACGTACGCAGGAACAGATTATGGAGGAAGCCAAGAGCAAGGCTTTGGTACCGGGTGATTTCGTTATTCAGTCCAAGGAACCAGGGAAAGCGAAGAAACTTGCCAAGGATAAGCCTAAGAAATCGGAAAAAGCGACCTTTATCAATGTTGATGTTGCAAAGATGGATCAGCTGATGGATTTGATTGGTGAGTTGGTAATTTCCCAGTCTGTTGTGTTGCAGAATCCAGATTTGAAGGTGCCAGGATTATCCCTGGATAACTTCAATAAATCGGCTGCACAGATGGTGAAAATTTCTACTGATTTGCAGAATGTTATCATGTCAATGCGAATGGTACCACTGACTAATACATTCCAGAAGATGAATCGTATCGTATTCGATGTTTCTAGAAAATTAGGAAAAGATACTGAATTTGTTACGGTTGGTGAAACGACAGAAGTGGATAAGAATATTGTAGAACATATTTCGGACCCACTTATGCATCTGGTACGTAATTCGGTTGACCATGGTATTGAAATGCCAGAAGACAGAGCTGCGGCAGGAAAGACAGAGCGTGCAAGAGTTACTTTATCTGCCAAGACAGAATCCGGTAAGGTTTGGATAACGGTTGAGGATAACGGAAAAGGCTTAGACCGTCAGCAGATTTTAAATAAAGCCCGCAATCAGGGACTTTTGGATTATAGTAAGCCAGAAAGTGCTTATACAGACAAAGAAGTATATCAGTTTATTACTTTACCAGGCTTTTCTACCAAAGAAAAAGTTACCGAATATTCCGGACGTGGTGTTGGTATGGACGTTGTATTATCCAATATTGCATCCATCGGCGGCAGTTTGGAAATCGAAAGCGAAAAGGGTAAAGGAAGTAAGATGATTCTCAAGATTCCACTTACACTTGCGATTATTGATGGTATTGTAATGAGGGTAGGAGATACCTCCTTTGTTATTGAAACGGGTGTCGTAAAAGAATTTGTAAGTGTGACAGAGGATATGATGATTCATGACCCAGACCATCGTGAGTTTGTTATGATTCGAGGAGAATGTTATCCAGTGCTTCGCGTTGGAGACAGATATCATTTGACAGGATATCAGACAGAAGTGGAAAAAGGCATGATGGTTATCATGGAAGTGGATGGACAACATGTATGTCTGTTTGTAGACAGTCTTGTAGGTAAACAGGAGATTGTTGTTAAGCCAATTCCGACTTATGTAAAAAAAGTGAAAGGGTTATCTGGATGTACTCAGCTAGGTGACGGCAGTATTGCCTTAATCTTAGATGGAGCAGGTCTGGTGGACTAAAGAGGGAAGGAAACCGATATGGACGAAAGAGATACTCAAAAAGGGAAATATGTAACCTTTAAATCGGGCTGTGAATACTTTGGTCTTAAGATTCAGTATGTAAATGAAATCATCGTTTTTCAGGAAATCACCAAGATTCCAGAAAGCGAAGATTATATCAAAGGGCTGATTAACTTAAGAGGAAAGATTATTCCTGTTATCGATGTGAGATTACGTTTCAAACAGGAACCATTCGAATATACAGATAGAACCTGTATCATTGTAGTAAATGTAAAAAATATCGTTGTGGGACTTATCGTAGAACAGATTGCGGAAGTTGTTGAGATTCAGGAAGAAAATATTATTCCATCTCCATCTGTTGGAAAAGCAGACAAATCTCAGAACAAATATGTATATGCTATTGGAAAGGTAGGAGATCAGGTAAAACTCTTACTTGACCCAGATAGATTACTGAATGATGAAGAAATAACTGCGTTAGATCCAAATAGTGGAAATGCAGAAGATGAAGGAGACGAATAATCATGAAAATCAATAAAAAATTATACATGCGTACAAAAATCATAGTAAGTTTTATTATTCTAGATATTTTGGTGTTATTTTTACTTTGGGCTGGATATTCAACAGCATCAACAATTGTATATGACCCAACAATCAACCCAGAGAGATATTTAATGAGCTATAATATTTTCTCAGGACTTATCCTTGGAATTTTCCTTGTTGTAGCAGGTGGTATTTCTATTGTAATTCCAAGACAGCTTCGTAAGAGTAGCCAGAATCTTATCAATATTACCAAAGAAATTGCAAGAGGTAATATGGATGTGGAAATCAAAAAAGTCTATAATGACGAATTCGGTGCTGTTATTGATGAATATGTAATTATGGTAGAAAACATTCGTGCACAGGCAATGCTTGCACAGGCAGTAGCGAATGGCGATATGACAGTAGATGTTATCGCATCTTCTGACGTGGATACCATGGGTAACGCATTGAAAACTTTGGTACAGCGTAATGGTAGTGCTCTTGGCAACATTAACGATGCAGCATATCAGGTAATGACCAGTGCTTCACAGGTAGCAAGTGCCAGCGAAGCATTAGCACAGGGCTCTACCGAACAGGCAAGTGCAATCGAACAGATTACTTCATCTATTAGTGAAATCGCTGAAAAGACAAGAGAAAATGCTTCTCAGGCAAATCATGCAGCTAACTTAGTAAATGAAGCAATTCAGGATGTAGAAAAAGGTAACGAAGAAATGCGAGAAATGGTTATCGCTATGGAAGATATCAACAAATCTTCGGAAAGCATTTCTAAGATTATCAAGGTTATTGACGATATCGCATTCCAGACCAATATTCTTGCTCTTAACGCAGCAGTAGAAGCAGCTCGTGCAGGAGATGCAGGAAAAGGCTTTGCAGTAGTAGCAGAAGAAGTTCGTAACTTGGCTGCTAAGAGTGCAGCAGCAGCTTCTGAAACAGCAGAAATGATTGAAGATTCTATCGCAAAAGTAGCAATAGGTTCTCGTCTGGCAGATGAAACAGCAAAAGCATTGGAAGATATTTCAAATGCTGTAAAACAGAGTGAAGTTATTATCAATAATATTGCAGAATCATCGAACTATCAGGCAACAGCGGTAGCACAGATTAACCAGGGTATCGGTCAGGTATCTCAGGTTGTTCAGACAAACTCAGCAACTAGTGAAGAATGTGCAGCTGCCAGTGAAGAGCTTTCTAATCAGGCAGTTCGTATGAGAGACTTACTTTCTATTTACAAGTTAAACGAAAGTGCAGTTGTTTCTCGTTATCATGAGTTAGAAGAGGAAGCAAATACTGCTTCAGCAGTAGATGCAAATGAACCAGTGATTTCTCTTGGTGAGGGATTCGGAAAATACTAAGAAAAGCTTAGGCTGTCGCAAAAGGCTAGAATTTTGCGACAGCCTCTAGTGCGTTTTTGGAGGCAAAAAAATGGGCAAGTATGATTACCTTAAATCATATGAAAGACAAATAGAATCGATTGTAGTTGCGATTGCTTCAATATATTGTTTTACAGAATTAATTTTAGGATATCAAAAGAACTGGAATCCTTGGGGGCAGATGTCGGTATTTGCAGGTTTACTTTCCATGTGGGTGTTCTTTTTTGGAAAATATAAAAGCTTTGAAGTAAGAGCACATGTGACCTGTTTAGCTTCTCAGATTATGATTTTGGTATATGGAATTGAGTGTGGAGATTTTTACTTAATTTTGTCGCTCTTTATCAGTCTGTGTATTTTATTAGGCTTGTATGGTGTAACGCGGGCAATGATTTATCCATTTATCTCTTATAATACTCTAGTTCTGTATTACATTTTCGTTGCAAAACAGTTGAACTGGGGTGTGTATGACACAGATATTGGTATGGTAACTCGTATTTTACAGGGCTACTTGACATTGTTTTTGGTTATTTATCTGGTATACCGTTACAAAACCTCTCAGGAAAGCATGTTAGAAATGATTGATGCACTGAGAAAATCAGAGCGTGAAAAGGATGATTTCCTTGCTAATGTCAGCCATGAAATTCGTACTCCAATTAATACCATTTGTGGTATTAGTGAGATTATGTTAAAGAATGATGTTCCAGCAGAAATGAAAGAAGACGTACTGAACATTCAGTCTGCTGGTCGAAATCTTATGTCTGTAGTAGGAGATATTTTGGATTACTCTGAATTGCAGGAAGGAGATTTCGAAATTGTAGAAGAAAATTATTATGTTAGCTCTACCATTTATGATGTTATCAATATGTCTATGGCAAAGAAAAGCGAGAAAAAGCTGGAGCTTATCGTAGACTGTGAAGCAGATATGCCAAGTGTTTTGATTGGTGATGAGCAGAAGATTCGAAGAGTTATTATGAACCTGGTAAACAATGCCATTGAGTTTACCGCTGAAGGTTGTGTAAGTATTCGTTTCGGATACCGTAAAGAAGAATATGGCGTAAACTTAATTATCTCTGTAAAAGATACAGGTATTGGTATGACCAAGGAAAGTGTTGAAAATCTGTTTCAGAAATTCTCACAGGCCGATATGGGACGTACCAGAAAGAAGGGCGGTGTAGGCCTTGGTCTTGCCATTGCCCAGACTATTGTCAACCGTATGGGTGGTTTCATTACGGTTATGAGTGAGTTAGGAAAAGGCAGTGAGTTTAAAATCGTTATTCCACAGAAGGTTTATGATCCAAAACCAATCGTAGAGCTGCCAGAAAAAAATGAAATTAATGCAGCAGTATACATCAATATGGAGCAGTTTAGATATAATGAAATCCGTGATGAATACGGCGAAAATATACAGCGTCTTGTAGAGCAGCTTAAGGTAAAATGCCATGTTTGCCGTAATCTACAGGAACTTAAGAGATGGGAAAAACGTGAGGACTTCAATCAAATCTTTATTAGTTTGATTGAATATCAGGAAGATCCAGTTTACTTTGATAATCTTGCAAAACGAAACAATGTACATATTATTTTGGATCATTATGATGATGCAAAGGTGCAGAATAAGAATTTAAGCAAGATTTACAAGCCATTCTTTGTATTGTCTATTATGGCTGCCTTAAAGAATGCTATGGCACAAAATGGGGAGAAGATTGTTGAAGTAGAAAATCATCAGCTTTATGCACCAGAAGCACATATTCTGGTTATTGATGACAACCGTATGAATATTCGAGTAGTCGAAGGTTTACTGAGAGCCTATGGAGTTAAGGTTTCCTATGCATTAAGTGGACAGGAAGGTATTGATATGCTTTCTTCCAAGGCATATGATTTGATCCTCTTAGACCATATGATGCCTGGTATGGATGGTGTAGAAACCTTCCATCACATTCGTAAGAAACCAGATTTATATTACAAAGAAATTCCTATTATTGCATTGACGGCGAATGCGATTGCTGGTGCGAGAGAAATGTTTATCAAGGAAGGGTTCAATGATTTTGTGGCGAAACCAGTAGAAAGCTCTGTATTGCAGCGTACCTTGAAACGTCATCTTCCAGCAGAAAAATTAAGAACCTTAGATGAAGCAGAACGAATCCAGATAGAGGCCAAACAGGCTGAAACTTCAAAATCAGCTTCTGCATCAGAGGGAGAACTGGTTATCGGGGATTTGGATATTTCGAAGGGAATTATGTATTGCGGTAATCAGGAAAACTACCTCGAAATATTATCTAGCCAGAGAGATAGTGGTAAAGATATTATTGAACAGGCACAAAGTTTGTATGAAAAAGCGGACTGGAAGAACTATGTTATCGTAGTACACGGTATCAAGAGCTCTATGATGAGTATTGGTGCAGTGAAGCTTTCGGAAATGGCAAAGGCATTGGAATTTGCTGGAAAAGGTGAAGATTTCGACTTTATCCGAAGAGAACATGCTACAATGATCAAAGAGTTTGAACGTGTAATGCAGATTTTGTATGATTGTAAACTTTTGACACCGCAGGAAGAGGAACAGGTAGTTGTGAATAAGCCTGAACTATCAGATGCGGATTTTGCACAGAAATTAGTAGAGTTAGAGAATGTCACCTACGAGTTTGATGCAAATAAGGTGCTTCCAATTTTGGACGAATTGAGTAAATATGCATATCATTCCAAGGATTTGGAGAAAGAATTAAAGCCAGTATACAAGAAAGTAGAAATGTTTGATTTTATGTCTGCTTATGAGACAGTAGCGAAAATCAAAGAAAAGGCATAAATATATGTGAATGAGGTACATATATGTTAAAAAAGATATTGAACGTGTTTATAGATGAAAAAATGGATATTAAGGAGAGATTGTTCCGTATTATTTTGGTAGTAGGAACAACAGTAGTAGGTTTGGCAATTTTACAGGGACTTACTTTGATTAACGCGGATAGTCTTATGATGATTTATGGCATTATGTTTGCGGCCTTTGTATCTGCATTAATTTTGACCTTTAAGTATCGAAATATTGAATTATCCTCCACCATTTTAGGGTTTGCACTGATCGTAGTAGCCTTGCCATTTATCTTTTTAAGAGGTGGCGGTGTAAATAGTGGTTCTGGACTATGGATGTGTTTGGGAATTTTTTACATCTTTATCATGTTTTCGGGAAAGAAACTAGCTTTCTTCCTGATACTCACCTTAATTATGGATATTGCCTGTTATGTGGTTTCTTATTTGTATCCAGATCAGGTAATCGAATTGGCGACACCTTTTGAAAAACATTTTGATTCTATCTTTGCAGTTGTAATGGTAGGATTTACAGTTGGTGTTATTATGAAATTCCAGTTAAAGGTTTTTGATAAGGAAAGACAGTTAACACAGGAACAGAAAAAAGAATTAGAATTGGTAGGCAAATCCAAAGATGCGTTCTTTGCAAGTATGAGTCACGAGATTCGAACTCCAATTAATTCCATTATTGGGTTAAATGAGTTAATTTTGCGTGAGGACCCATCGGTAGAAATTCAAGGATATGCCAAGAATATTCAGAATGCCAGCAAGATGTTATTGTCTCTGGTAAATGATATTTTGGATTTGTCCCAGTTAGAAATCCAAAAAATGGAGTTGGTGGAAAAAGAATATGAGGTGGAAAATCTTCTTCATGAAGTTGTAGATATGATGCAGGTTCGAATGGAAGAGAAGAAGTTAAACTTTATTGTTCAGGTTGACAAAAATATTCCATCCAAGCTTTATGGAGACGAAAGACGTGTGAAGCAGATTCTTCTCAATATTCTCTCAAATGCAGTAAAATATACAGAAGAAGGAGCGGTTACTTTAAATTGTCGCTACGAGCAAAGTGACGCAGAAAAGGTGTTTCTTCGTATTTCGGTAGCAGATACTGGAATGGGGATTCGAAAAGAAGAACTGGAGCATCTGTTTGATGCTTTCCGTAGAATCAATACAGATAGAACGCAGAAGATAGAAGGTACTGGTTTGGGACTCTCTATCACCAAGCATTTGTTAGATTTGATGCAGGGAGAAATTACAGTAGACAGTATTTATACACAAGGTTCTGAATTTACTGTGGTGATTCCACAAATCATCGTGGATGAGGCTCCATTGGGTGAATTTACAACTAAGATAATGGATAAGAAGTCTGCGACATATTATAGTAAATCTTTTGAGGCTCCAGAAGCACGTATTTTGATTGTAGACGATGATGATTTGAATCTTATCATCACAACAAAATTGTTACAAGATACGAAAATGTCGATTGACACTGCAAGCAGTGTGGATGAATGTTTGCGAAAAACAAGCAAGAGATATTATAACCTTATTTTGATGGATTACATGATGCCAGGTATGAATGGCGGAGAACTTCTCCGTGAGCTGCGTAAACAGGAAAATGGCTTGTGTAGAGAGTCGAATGTAGTGTTGTTATCTGCAAATGTTCTGGCAGATAAGCAAATAGAATATCAGCAGATGGGCTTTGATGGTTTGTTGGAAAAACCAGTAGATGCTGTTCGTTTGGAAAATGAGGTAATGAAGCATATTCCGGATGAGTTGATTGAATATCGTAGAGATACGATGAATGGATTAAAGAGCGAATATTTTGTTTCGAGACTTTCCAAACGTCGCAAGAAAGTATATGTTACATCAGATGGTGTTTGTGATTTAACACCAGAATTGATTGAAAAATACAATGTAAAACTGATTGACTTATATATTAAGACAGAAACAGGAAGATTCCGCGATACGAAAGAGATTGATATTCACAATCTGTCCAGATATTTGTCAGATGAAAACTCCACCGCGTTTTCTTTGTCACCAACAATAGAGGATTATGAACGATTTTTTGCTGATACATTGATGGAAGCGGATAATGTGATTTATATTTCTATGGCAAGTGGTTCGGGACATTGTTATGAGAATGCAACAGAAGCGGCAAAAGGTTTTGCTCATGTTCATGTTGTAGATTCTGAACACATTTCTTCTGGGCAGGCACTTGTAGTGTTACATGCGGCGAAAATGGCTTCCGAAGGTGCTACTGTGCAGGAGATTTTGAAAGAAGTAGAGGCAATGAAGTCAAAAGTAAAAGCCTCTTACCTGCTTCCAAGTACACGTATTTTTTATCAAAAAGGTTTTACAGATAAGCTTACAGCGAAAATTTGTGATGCATTTAGATTACATCCAGTGCTTGGCTCATACAACCATAAAATTACAGTTTTAGGTGTACGTGCTGGAAAAATGGAAAAAGTATGGAAGCAGTTTATTCGTTTCCATTTGAGAAACAGCTCCCGAATTGATGATAGAATTGTATTTGTTGTGCATGCAGGATGTACTGTGAGACAACAGGAGATGCTATTAGAAGAAATCAATCGAAATATGAGGTTCAAGCAGGTTGTATTTACACAGGCTTCGTCAGCGAGTGTATGTAATGCAGGGCTAGGCTCTATTGGTTTTGCGATTTATCAAAAATAGAAAGAGGTTATTATGGATCAGATTTTTGAAATTATCAAAGCTTTATTATTCGGTATTGTAGAAGGTATTACCGAGTGGCTTCCAGTAAGTAGTACAGGACATATGATTCTTTTAAATGAATTTGTAAAGTTGAATGTAAGCAAGCAGTTTTGGGATATGTTTTTAGTTGTGATTCAGCTTGGTGCGATTCTTGCAGTTGTTTTAATTTTCTGGAATACAATTTGGCCATTTGCGTTAGCAAAAAACACAGATTTCTCTCAGAATTTAGGTAGAAGAGGTTTTTGGGGACAAAAATATTGGGGATTAGGACCAATTGCTGTAAAAATGGAAATCATTATTAACTGGTTTAAAATTGTGGTAGCATGTATGCCAGCGATTGTATTTGTGTTACTGGATTTGGATGATGTTTGTGATGCGTTGTTCTATAATGCAGTAGGTGTTTCAATTGCACTTATTGTATTTGGTATTGCATTTATCGTAGTTGAAACACGAAATGCTGGTAAGAATGCGGTTGTAATGGAAATGTCAGAAATTACATGGAAAATGGCTGCACTCATTGGTGTATTCCAGCTTCTTGCTGCAGCATTCCCAGGAACTTCACGTTCTGGTGCAACCATTATTGGTGCGTTATTGATTGGAATTTCGAGAAAAGCTGCTAGTGAATTTACATTTATTTTGGCAATTCCAGTTATGCTCGGCGCAAGTCTTTTGGAATTATTCGATTTTGGATTTAATTTGACTGGAAATGAAGTTGTAATACTTTTGGTTGGAATGATTAGCGCATTTTTAGTTTCCATTTTTGTTATTAAGTTCTTATTAAGCTATATCCGTAAGCATGATTTCAAGGTGTTTGGCTGGTATCGAATTGTACTTGGTATTGTTGTACTGCTTTGCGGAGTTATAGGTATTATTTAGTAGAAGTTGGTATGCAATGTTAAAGTTATATTATGGGCATATCCAGCTGGTCAAAGATCAGCTGGTGTTTGAGAAATGGTTTGAAAAAATGGATAGCCAGCGGAAAGAAAAAATTCTACGCTGTAAGAATGAAGTGGATAAACAACGCTCATTATTAGCCGGCATATTGTTGAATTTTGGAGTGGAGAATAATCGAAACGAAGAGCAGATTTTTTATAGCATTAGTCACTCTGGAAATTATGTAATATGTGCACTTTCGGACAGAAGAGTAGGAGTTGATATTGAAAATAAGTTTAGAAGTGTTTTTTCAGAAGCCAAAACGGAGCAATTAAATAAAATTGCAAAGAAATGCTTTACCATGGGAGAGGAAATCTATTATCTTTCGGCGGATGAGGAGGATAGAGTAGATATTATGCTCCAATTTTGGACAAGAAAGGAAAGTTATAGCAAGGCTATTGGGAAAGGACTTGGGTTAGACTTTTCTATGATTGATACACAAAAGAAGGATCCGTTATATTGGTCTGGCTGGCTAGAAGAGGGGTATTATTGTAGTCTTTATGTAGAAAATGGTTTGTTTGGAGATATGAAACTGCAGGAAATTGTATCCCTATAGGAAGGAAAAGAAAAGATGTATGATGAATTGACTGCGAAGGATATTCAAAAGATGGAAGAGGAAATTGAGCATCGAAAGCTAGTGGTTCGTAAACAGGCTTTAGAGGACGTGAAAGAGGCTCGTGCACACGGCGATTTAAGTGAGAATTTTGAATACAAGGCAGCGAAAAAATTTAAAAATGAAAATGAAAGCCGCATTCGTTATCTGGAAAAAATGATTCGTACTGCGAAAGTGATTTCCGAAGAGTCTGCAGATGATGAAGTTGGTATGAATAATACAGTTGAGTTGTATTTCGAAGAAGATGATGAAGTGGAAATCTATAAGGTTGTTACCACGGTAAGAAGCAACTCCTTAAAGAATTTGATTAGTAAAGAGTCACCATTGGGAATGGCGATATATGGACATAAGGTAGGAGAGCGTTGTGAAGTAAAAGTGAACGATACCTATTCTTATTTTGTGCAGATTAGAAAAATTGAAAATACAGTTGACGATGGAAGCGATGCATTGCGAAAATTTTAACTGTATTGAAAGAGAGAACATAGATGGCTAGAAGAGGTTTGACGGGACAATTGAATATGTTTGATTTATATAATTCACTGGATGCAGGTGAAGTTGAGATGGTCTCCTTGGTGCCAGACTTTGAAGAAGAGCCAGTGGTTGAGGAAGCCCAAGAGAACGTGGAAGAGCCAGTGGTTGAGGAAGCCCCAGAGGACGTGGAAGAGCCAGTGGCTGAGGAAGCCCCAGAGGACGTGGAAGAGCCAGTGGCTGTGGAGATTCCAGAGATTACGGTGGAGCCAGAATATGTAGAAGAAAAGCCGCAAGTGTCGTTGAAAGATGAAAAAGTATCCATGTCAAGAAGCTATGTAATTGATGGTGAAAAAATTGAAATCGCATATATCAATTATAATAAGGTGAAAATCACCAGAGGCAATAATGTTCCAGTCATTAAAACATTTGAATCTACAAAAGAGGCAGTAGATTATTATGTAGAACAAATGCAGGAGTTAGAGAGCGATGAATAAAGTAGATTTAGAAGTAACAGATTTGAATACAGAAGAGCATGCTAAGGAAGAGATTTTGGCAGAAGAGATGCCTAAGAAGAAAAAGAATAATGTGATGAGTACAGTTCTGGTTTGTGTAGGTATCATGTGTATTGGGATTGCAATATATGGCTTGTATGGAAGTTACAAGGAATATAAAGATGGACAGGATATTTATAATCAGGCAGAAGATGAGTTCGTTCATGTGAATGATGATTGGGGTGAAGATGAGATAGGTACGACTACAGAGGATCCTAATATTCCAGATGAATTTGTATCAGAAAATCCAGATTCATCAACGACAAATACACCAGCTCCAGAGGCTCCAAAGGGACCTTGGTATGAACGAGTATCGGTTGATTTAAAAGGACTTCAGGCAATCAATCCAGAGATTGTTGGTTGGTTATATTTCGAAAATGAAAAAATAAATTATCCAATTTTGCAGGGTGAAGATAATGAGAAATATCTTACGACGGCATATAATGGAGCACAGTCAAACGTAGGAAGTATTTTTGTGGATGCAGCGAATAGTGGAGATTTTTCAGATACACATACACTGATATATGGACATACATTGCATGATAATACGATGTTAAGCCGTTTGAAGTATTATATGACCAAGTCTTGGTATTACGAGAATCATAAGTACTTTCAGATTTTCTGTGGAGATGAAATACTAAGATATCAGATTTTTTCTTATCAGGAAGTAGGCGTTGATAGTTATATTTATTGGGAACGTTTTGAGTCTGCGAAAGAATTAAGCGACCGCATGTTGCAGACCTCTAAGATTAACCCAGGATTAAATATTGAGGACGATGATAAAATCATCACTTTTTCAACCTGTGTGTCAGATAAGGCATATCGATTGGTAGTCAGTGCAGTGTTGGTTGAACGTTATAATATTACAGATAATATTCTCACAGAAGAATAATGTAAGGAGAGAACGATGAAAAGAGAAGACGAATTATTAAAACAGTTGATGGATATGACAAAGGATACTAAGGCTGGGAAGATTCATTGGGATGTGAAATGTCAGACCACGGAATATAATGATCCAGCGAGCAAGCCACAGGTGATGGAAGATGATATTCTTTGGACAGTAGATGAATGTTATGTTTCTTATTACTGTGAATATAAGGGTAAGGAATTTTTGATGATTACCTATGAAATGATACATACGGCTGGAGATAAAGTGAAAACTACCAATTTAGTATTCCTTCCACCGCTTGGAATCCGTTATTTTGATATTCATACATTACTTCCATATGCAGTGGAAAATTCCAATATGCTTTCCTATCAGGTTAAGAACTTATGGAGTATGTTATTAGATATGTATAAAGCAAATCCAGATAGTGTCGCTTTGGATGCAAGTGAGAGAGTTTTGACGATTGAAGATTAATTGATTGTTTTTATGGAGGGTAGTTTATGGGAAGAGTATATTTAAATGAGGGGTGGAAATTTACAGAAAATTTTTCTGTGAATTTATTTTATCCGGGTGTAGGTGAAAACGAGATGATAGACGTTCGTTTTCCTCATACCTGCAAGGAATTGCCATATAACTATTTTGATGAAAATGACTATCAAATGGTATGTGGATATCGTCGTACACTTCGTGTCGAAGAGGCATGGAAAGGGAAAACCATGCTCTTTACTTGTGAGGGAGCGGGACATCAGACTACACTTTATATCAATGGGCAGGAAGTGTACAAACATTCTTGCGGATATACAGGATTTACTGTAGATATTACGAAATATATGTTATATGGACAGGCCAATGTGCTGGTATTGAAGGTGGATAGCAATGAAACCTTAAATCAGCCTCCGTTTGGTTTTGTCATTGACTATATGACCTTTGGTGGGGTATATCGTGAAGTCTACATGGATGTAGTAGAAAATACATATATCAAAGATGTCTTTGTAAAGGCAGAAGCTGCAAAAGCTGGTAACGCTACCTTAGAATGTCAGGTAGAAGTGAGTGAAGAAGTACTCAAAGCAGAAAACGAAATGTTACTTCGTGGATTTGTTACCAGAAAAGATACGGATCGTTGTCCAGTAAGTAATGAGGATAAATATTTCCTTCCAGTAGCTGCTTTTGAACAGAAAGTGGAAGAAATTAAATTTACATTAAATAATGTGATGACAGACGTGCTAAATTGGCATGTAAATCATCCATATTTATATGAATTGACTTTGGAACTGGTAGATGCAGAGGATAATGTAAAGGATACTTATACCACTACGTTTGGTTTTCGAAGTGTAGAGTTTAAAGCAGATGGTTTCTATTTAAATGGGGAAAAATTCAAAATTCGCGGTTTGAACCGTCATCAGAGCTACCCATATGTAGGTTATGCCATGCCAGAAAGTATGCAGAAGCTGGATGCTGATATTTTGAAGTTTGAGTTGGGCTGTAATGCCGCTAGAAATTCGCATTATCCACAGTCGCACCATTTTATCAATCGCTGTGATGAGATTGGTCTTTTAGTATTTATGGAAATTCCGGGATGGCAGCATATCGGAGATGAGGAATGGAAGAAGCAGGCCTGCAAAAATGTGGAAGATATGATTTTACAGTACCGTAATCATCCTTCGATTATGATTTGGGGCGTTCGTATCAACGAATCTCAGGATGATGATGCATTTTATATTGAAACCAATCGTATTGCCCATGAATTAGATGATACCCGACAGACCGGTGGGGTACGTAACTTTAGAAAGAGTCATCTTTATGAAGATGTGTATACCTATAATGATTTCATACATGACGGGAAAAAGCCAGGTTGTGAACCAAAGAAAAATATCACTTCCGATATGTCAAAGGGACATTTGATTACGGAATACAATGGACATATGTACCCAACCAAGCCTTTTGATTGGGAAGAGCATCGTTTGGAACATGCCCTTCGTCATGCAAGAGTAATCAATGCAGTAGGCAAAGAAGAAGATATTGCAGGAAGCTTCGGCTGGTGTATGTTTGATTATAATACCCACAAGGATTTTGGTAGTGGAGATCGCATTTGCTATCATGGTGTTACTGACATGTTCCGTAACTCGAAGCTGGCAGCCAGTGTATATGCTTCTCAGCAGGAAGAAAGTATCGTTTTAGAAGTAAGTTCTTCCATGGATATCGGGGAACATCCTGCAACAAATCTTGGAAATGTATATATTTTCTCCAACGCAGATAGCGTTAAGATGTACAAAAATGGCCATTTTATCAAGGAATATAAACCAAGTGATTCAGCCTTCGATGGTATTCCTCATGGACCAATTTTGGTAGATGATTTCATCGGAGATATGTTAGAAACAGAGGAAGGTTTTAGTAAAAAACAGTCTGAAATGATTGCAGGTGCATTAAATTACCTTGCGATTCATGGTTACCAGACCTTCCCACCACATATTATTTGGACTGTAGTAAAAGCCATTGCACAGTATAAGATGAAGCCAATGGACATGGTAAATCTTTATATTAAATACATCGGAAACTGGGGCGAAACTGCAACCTCTTATCGTTTTGAGGCTATCAAAAATGGTGAGGTGGTAAAAACTGTAGTGAAGGAGCCAATGCGAAAACTTCATTTGGATACCAAGGTTTCGCACACGAAACTACATGAAGGAAATACGTATGATGTGGCAGCCATTCGTATTCGTGCAGTAGATGAAAATGAGAATCTGCTGCCATATTATCAAGAGCCAATTAGGGTAGAGGTAGAAGGTCCGATTGCTATAATTGGCGGAGATGTAATATCGCTTAAGGGCGGTATGGGCGGTTTGTACATCAAGACCACTGGAGAAAAGGGAGACGCAAAGGTTCGTCTTTTAAATCCGCAGGTTGAAACGGTAGAAATCGCATTTGAAATAGTGTAATTCTTTGGGAGAGGGACTCAGAGAGACAATAAAATTTTAGGAGAAGAAAGATATGATTCGTAGATTAGGCAATGTATTTGTACTTGATACACCAAATACTACATATGCGTTTGGTGTTATTCCATCTGGTCAGTTAGAGCATTTGTATTATGGGGAAAGAATTGCTATTGACACAGAGGAAGAAGCTGCAGTGTTAGCAGAAAAAAGACTTTCGCTTCCAGGAAATGCGGTTTGCTATAGCCCAGAGCATAGCAATCTTTCGTTGGAAGTCATTCGTCTTGAAATGTCAGGTGGCGGAAAAGGGGATATCCGCGAACCTTTCATTGAGGTAACACATGCAGATGGCAGTTATACCTCGGACTTTGTTTTTGCGGATGCAAAGATTACGCAAGGAAAGCAAGCTTTTGAAACATTGCCTGGTTCTTACGAAGAAAATGATCAGGTAGAAGAATTAACAGTGACTATGGTTGATCATAGTTATAATTTGACGGTAGAGTTGCATTATTTCGTTTTCTTAAATCAGGATATAATTTCCCGTTCCGCAAAACTGATAAATACGAGTGATGAACCAGTAATTTTGGATAGACTGATGAGTGCCCAGTTGGATTTTGATGAAACGAATTTGGAACTTACAACTTTCCATGGGGCATGGGCAAGAGAAATGAAACGCCATGATATGTCTGCAAATGCATGTAAGATAGTAAATGAATCCTATTGTGGCTGTTCTTCGAACCGTTCGAATCCATTTATCATGCTTTCCAAGAAGGGAACCACAGAAGATCATGGAGATTGCTATGGCATGAATCTGATTTATAGTGGCAATCATTATGAGGCAGTGGAAGTGAGCGCTTATGGACAGACTCGAGTAGTAACAGGTATTAATCCAAGAAGCTTTCAGTTCCATATTGCACCAGGAGAATCTTTTGAAGCACCAGAAGCGGTTATGACCTATTCCAAGAAGGGCTACAATGGTATGAGTCAGAACATGCACCAATTTGTGCGTGAATGTATCGTACGTGGTGAATGGAAGAAGAAACCACGTCCAGTCCTTTTGAACAGTTGGGAAGCAGCTTACTTTGATATCAATGAAAGCAAACTTTTAAAACTTGCAAAGGCAGGAAAAGAAGCAGGTATTGAACTTTTCGTAATGGATGATGGCTGGTTTGGAACCAGAGATAACGATACACAGTCTCTTGGGGACTGGTATCCAAACAAAAAGAAACTTCCAAATGGTTTGGCAGGCTTGGCAAGCAAAGTAAATAAATTAGGTTTGGATTTTGGTGTATGGGTAGAGCCTGAAATGGTAAATGTAAATAGTGACCTTTACCGTGCTCATCCAGAATGGGTAATGGAAATTCCAGGGAAACCACATTCCGAAAGCCGTACTCAGAGAATTTTAGACTTCTCGAATCCAGACTTGGTAGAATATATGACAGAAGCCATGACAAAGGTATTTTCGGATGGAAATATCGCTTATGTAAAATGGGATATGAACCGTATTTTTTCCGATTATTACTCACAGGCACTTCCACCAGAACGTCAGAAGGAAGTGGGACATCGTTATATGATGGGCTTGTACAAAATGTGTGATACACTGATGAGCAGATTCCCACACATTCTTTTTGAAGGCTGTGCTTCTGGCGGCAATCGTTTTGATTTAGGTATCCTTTGTTACTTCCCACAGATTTGGGCAAGTGATGATTCGGATGCGATTTATCGCGTGAATGGACAGACGGGCTACAGCTATGGATATCCAATGTCTTGTGTGAGTGCTCATGTATCGGATTGTCCAAACCATCAGACACTTCGTAAAACACCTATGGCAAGCCGTTTCCAGGTAGCTGCTTTTGGTGTCTTAGGCTATGAATGTAACCTTTGTGAAATGAGCTCCGAGGATGTCAAAGATGTAAAAGAGCAGATTGCACTTTATAAGCAGTGGCGTGATGTTTTACAGTACGGTACGTTCTATCGTGGCAGAGTATATGACAATACTTATGAATGGACCTGCGTAAGCCCTGATAAGAAAAGAGCGGTTGGTTTTGAAATGCAGGTACTTTTCAATCCAAATACCCACTTTGAAACCTATCAGCCAAAGGGCTTGGATGAAGATACGAAATATCTTTTCACCAACAGACAGCTTAAAATTAATATTAAGGACTTTGGTGGCCTGATTAATCAGGTAATTCCATTCCACATTAAACCAGATTCTGCGGTTCATAACCTAGCTGCAAAACTGGTAAAACTCCCAGCAGAGAAGGAACATTGCGTAGCCAGTGGTAAGCTTCTTATGGATGGAGGAGTAAAATTACAGCAGAATTTTGGGGCGACAGGATATGCAGAGGGTATTCGTTTTACCACAGATTTTGCTTCCCGTATGTACTTTATGGAGGAAATCCAATGAAAAAGATTTTATTCATCGCCACAGGCGGTACCATTGCATCAAAAAAATCAGATAGTGGTTTAAAACCACAGATTTCGCCAGAAGAATTGTTGTCTTACATTCCAACAATTCAAGAGCTTTGTGAAGTAGAAACCTTGCAGCTCCTTAGTTTGGATAGCTCTAATATGGAGCCTAAGCATTGGCGCATGATGGTGGAATGTATTCAGGAAAATTATGATAAATACGACGGTTTTGTGATTGCTCATGGTACAGATACTATGGCATATACAGCGGCGGGTTTATCCTATATGATTCAAAATTCCCGCAAGCCAATCGTAATTACGGGTTCTCAGAAACCAATCGATTTGGATATCACAGATGCAAAGACCAATCTGCTGGACAGTTTTACCTATGCTGCAGATGCTAAATCCCAGGGCATCGTAATTGTGTTCGATGGAAAAGTAATTGCTGGAACCCGTGCGAAAAAGATTCGTTCTAAGAGCTATAATGCTTTTGATAGTATTGATTTTCCAGCGTTGGCAATCATTCAGGATGGACAGATTATGCGTTATATCCCAATGGAACCATATCAGGAAGAGGTAAAATTCTATTTGCAAATGGACGAGAAGGTGTTCTTGCTCAAATTAATTCCGGGAATTACACCTGAAATTTTGAAATACATTTTTGAGCATTATGATGCAGTTATCGTGGAAAGTTTCGGCGTGGGAGGAATTCCAAAATCCATTTCCGAAGATTTCTATG
>JAFUPI010000048.1 GCA_017481285.1 Agathobacter sp.
ATCTGTTTGCTATGCTCAGAAAAATGTATAACCAACAGTTTTTTGTTACATTATACACCTTTCTAAGACGATTTTCAGCCATTTTTAAGATGCATTTTCATTTGAGTATATTTGACCTTGCATTTAGTTTTTCATTTAAAGATTCATCTAAGCATTCTCATCTTCTACCTGTAACAAAGTAGCATAATGTGAACACGATAATAATCTACTACCGAATTAATTTATCAATACTATTTGCAGTTAACCGCTAGTTTAATTATATATTTATGCACAAATCATATAATCTATTGTATTGTTTTTGCAATGACGTTCTACCAGAACATTTGTTGCTTCAAATATACAACTTTCACCTAATATTCTTTTTTTAGGCATTAAATCCACTGGATTAACATTATATAACTCTGCCAACGCCAGCAAATTATCTGCCGAAGGAAAACACTTTCCGCTCTCCCACTTATAAATTGCTTGAACGGAAGAAAATTTCATATACATACGAACATCTTCGACTGTTAGATTTCTAAGCCTACGATAATATTTCATCTTAAGTCCCATTGCTTTCATATCGTACTCTGGTCTAGGTCTGTTCATAAAACACCTCTATTCATTTTTAGTTTCTATGGGTATCACCCTGACTTGGGGTAATGTGAAATATCTAAGATACTAAACATTTCTTTAAAATGTTGTTCATTATTTGTTAAAATGTGAAATACACCTAAAATATTAATTTTCATATATAATTCATCAATCCAAAAATAAATTATATACTTCTTATGTATCGCTTTTCGAATGCCTAATTTTTTAAAAGAAATACGTTTATCATATGGATATCTATGTGGTAACACTGTCATTTCTCGAATAAATGCAATTAGGCCAGTCCTTATTTTAATAGCGGCATCTATATCGCATAATTCAAATGCAATATAATCTGTCAACTCAAAAATCATATTTCGTGCTATTGGAGATATTACTATTCGATATCCTTTATTCTGAATATCGCTGTTCAAATTCTTTGAAGAATTCTTCTCCGTCAATACCTTTACCATCTTGAATTTCTCGATATCCTTGCAGCACAAGCTCTGCTACAATATTAGGATCTGTTTCTAAACACATTAAATTTCGAACTGTGTTTTCCATATACTCCTCCTATATACATCAACTGAACTATAATATAATAATAAATCGAATAGCACATAATTTCAATAATATTATTCTCACTATCATATTATCATTACACTATACTATTTGTCATTTAACCATTAGTTCAATTCTTTAAACACTTCCCCCAACGACCCACAAATAAACAAATCTTTCTCAGGATCCAGTCGCACATCCAGCTCTTCCCTATTAATCACCACCAGATGTTTTCCACGGAAATATCGCACATAACTTGCTGCAGGATATACACGAAGTGATGTACCACCGATAATGAGCATGTCTGCGTTTGCGATGGCACTGATGGCACCATTTACTGCTTCATCCGATAAAGATTCCTCATATAGCGTGACATCTGGGCGAATCATACCGCCACATTCACACTTTGGTACGGATTCGCTTGATTCAAAGAGGTAGTCTGATGGGTATTCCTTTTTGCACCAGCTACAATAGTTGCGGAGTGTGGTTCCATGGAGCTCATACACCTTTTTACTGCCAGCTTTTTGGTGGAGTCCATCGATGTTCTGGGTAACGACAGCCAAGAGTTTTCCCTCCTCTTCCATGTGTGCCAGCACCTTGTGGGTGATGTTTGGTTCTACATGGCGGGCGTCCATTTTCTGACGATAGTATTCGAAGAATACGTTCGGATGATCCGTAAGACAGCTATGACTGAGAAGATACTCTGGATTAAATTTCTCGAACTGCACGTCGTGCTGGTTATACAGACCGTCTTTGCTACGGAAATCTGGGACACCGCTTTCGGTAGAAACACCTGCTCCGCCGAAGAAGACTATGTGGTTGGACTCTTCTATGAATTTCTGCAATTTTTCTATTTTCTCTCTCATATCCATACCTTCTTTCTACTACCATATTACCAAGATGCCCCACTTAACGCAAATAGAAAGTGCCCGATAGACATGCTACCGAGCACCTTATAAAATCATATCTTATTTCATTTTACCCTGTTCAAGAGCAAGTGTTACTGTTGTGATGTCACAAACTTCTGTTGGGCCATAGTACTGGATAGCACCTGGATATACGAAGCATGTGTTTTCTGCCCATTCTTCACGGTGAGCTTCGAAGTATTTGAATGGAGCACCATCCAATTCTACGAGAGCTTTCTTGATAACTGGTTTGTCTTCGCCATGACGTCTTTCGATGTTCATCATCTTGGTGATTGGCATACCGCCTGCAACCCATTCGTTTGCTGGTTCAGAAAGGTTAGAAATCTTTGATAAGTAACCTGTGTAACCATACTGGATAAGCATAAATGCGTTGTATCCTAATGAGTAGCAGTAATCTGAGTCAAAGTTAGATGGGAATGCACATCTTCCTTCGTATCCTAAGAAGTGATGTAATGCACCGAATTTGCCATTGTATGTGCCAGCTTCTTTTCTAGCTGCTAACTTGTCAGCAACGAGTGCTGAGAATAATTTTTCTGATTCGATGAGAGAAACCTGTACGTTTCCGTGTGGATCTCTTTCAAGGAATAACTGCTGCTGGATAGCCTGTGGAAGGATTGCGAATACTTCCATAGATTCTTTTGTAAGACCAGCTTCGATAAATGCATATTTGTCAGCCCATGTTGGAAGTGCGTTGAAAGCGTCAGCTTTGCTTCCAGCAAGGAGTTCGTTGATTTCTGCGATAAGTACAGAGAATTCTGGAACGAATTCAACTACACCTTCAGGAATGATAGCTACACCGAAGTTCATGCCTTTTGCTGCTCTTTTCTGTACTGCATCTGCGATGTAATCAGCGATTGCAGAAAGAGACATTTTCTTAGCTGCTACTTCTTCTGAGATTAAGCAGATGTTTGGCTGTGTTTCAAGTGCACATTCAAGTGCAACGTGAGAAGCAGAACGTCCCATAACCTTGATGAAGTGCCAGTATTTCTTAGCTGAGTTAGCATCTCTTTCGATGTTACCGATGATTTCTGAGTATGTCTTTGTAGCTGTATCGAAACCAAATGAACATTCGATGTCTTCGTTCTTTAAGTCACCGTCGATTGTCTTAGGGCATCCGATAACCTGGATGCCTGTGTTATTTGCAGCCATGTACTCAGCGAGAGTAGCTGCGTTTGTGTTGGAGTCATCACCACCGATGATTACGATAGCTGTAAGACCGTTCTCTTTTGCATAATTTGCAACTG
>JAFUPI010000049.1 GCA_017481285.1 Agathobacter sp.
CGTTTTACCTTTTTCTCTACTTTGGAACGTTCTTTTCCAATATTGATATTTGGCTTCTTTGCAGTGGCATCTGTGGATAAAGCTCCTGTTACCCCAGCTCCTTTATTACTAATCAGTCCACCTAAATCCATGGTTGGTTTATAAGAACCATCTTCTTTTTCTGCATCACGTATGAGTTTTTCCTGATACTCCTCATAACCGAATTTGTATAGATTTGTAGTACCGTCTTCAAAAACCAAAAGCTGTGTCGCCACCTGCTTTACAAAGTAACGGTCATGGGATACGAAAATCAAAGTTCCCTTGAAATCCTTCAACATAGTTTCTAATGTTTCTTTCCCGATGATATCCATGTGATTGGTAGGTTCGTCAAGAATCAAAACATTAGTTCTTCTCTTTAAAATCTTACAAAGGGCAAGTCTTACCTTTTCTCCACCAGAAAGCATACTGATATTTTTAAACACATCCTCACCGGTGAAAAGAAATGCACCTAGAGCATTTCGCACCTCAGTTTCTGTGAGATTAGGAAATTCATCCCAGTAATCATCCAGCACAGTTTTGTTGCTCTGATACATAGCCATCTGCTGATCGAAGTAGCCAATCTGCACATTGACACCATATTTATACTCTCCAGAAAGTGCTGGAATCTTGTCTACAATGGTTTTTAAGAATGTAGACTTACCAAGACCATTTCCACCTAAAATACCCAGTTTTTCACCACGTTTTAAATCCACCGTTACCGTGGACAGTGGTTGTTCATAACCAATTTCCAAGTTGCTGACAAAAAGCACATCATTTCCCGTTTCCACCTGTGGCTGGAAGTTTGCATGGAAGGTTTTATTATCGTAGCGGTCTGGTGCTTCGATAATTTCCATATGCTCAATCGCCTTCTGTTTAGAACGTGCCATAGAAACCTTGGTAGGTTTTCCTTTGAAGCGGTCCACCATACGCTGCAAACGCTCGATTTCCTTTTGCTGCGCAATATGGTCCTTTAACTGCTTTTCGTAATTCTCTTTTTTACGAGCCATGAACTGCGTGTAGTTCCCTGGATAACGCTTCGCGGTTCCATACTCAATTTCATACACCACGTCCACGATATTATCCAAAAACATACGGTCATGGGAAACCAGAACCACAGCCTTTGGATAGTTCTTTAAATAGCCCTCTAACCATTCAATTGTTGTGACATCCAAATGGTTGGTAGGTTCGTCCAACAGTAAAATATCTGGTTTACTAAGAAGCAATTTAATAAATGCAATCTTGGTCTGCTGGCCTCCTGAAAAATCACAAAGTGGTTTCTTTCGTTCTTCTTCTGAGAAACCAAACTTGCGGATTAATACTTCATATTCTTTTTCGAAATAATAACCGCCCAAATCGCGGAATTTCTCTTCCAAAGTCGTATAGGCTTTTACTTTTTCGTCGGAGTGATCCGTTTCTAATTCTTTCGCCAATGCTTCCACTTCCGCTTTCATGGAAATCATCGGAGCAAAAACCTTGCGAATTTCTTTTTCCAGAGTCACTGTAGGGTCATCAAAAGCAATCTGCTTTAAATACCCAATCTGTGGCTTTCCAGCCATGGCGATAGAACCTTCTTCGCCATCCTCATGGTACATTTCCACTTCGCCAGAAATCAATTTTAAAAGTGTCGTTTTGCCACAACCATTACGACCAACTACTGCGATTTTTTCTGTATTTCTAATTTCAAAATTTATGTCATGTAAAATGACGTCGTCGCCAAATACAACGGCACCATTGTTAATCTGATATAACATATTTTTTCTCCTGTTTATGCCTGCCCTAGCAGATAATTAATGAACTGAGCAGCTGTTCTTCCAGACAAACCACCATGAGCAAGTTCCCATTTGTTTGCCTCTGCCTTTAACTCCTCATCAGACATAGTGATTCCTTCGCGTCTTGCCAAACCAATTACGATTTCGAAGAATTCCTTCTGACTTGGTTTGGAGAAGCTGATGGTTACACCGAAACGATTTACCAATGAAAGTTTTTCTTCCACCGTATCAGAATGGTGTCTATCGATGGCAGTATTGACATCATTTCTATCATTCCATGTTTCCTTGATAAGATGACGACGATTGGAAGTCGCATATATCAAAATATTATCTGGTCTGGTTTCCACACCACCTTCAATCACAGCCTTCAAATATTTGTACTCGATTTCAAATTCTTCAAAAGACAAATCGTCCATGTATATGATGAATTTATAATTTCGATTTTTGATTTCTGAAATCACTGCAGACAAATATTTAAACTGATGCTTATAAATCTCAATCATACGTAAGCCATCATCATAATACTGATTTACAATAGCTTTGATACTGGTTGATTTTCCAGTTCCGCTGTCACCGAATAAAAGCACATTGTTAGCTTTTTTTCCATCCACAAAAGCCTGTGTGTTATCCACCAATTTCTTCTTCTGGATTTCGTAGCCAATCAAATCATCCAGCATAACGCTGTCCATATTATTAATCGCCTTAAAACAAATTCCTCCCTCTGTTTTCTCTTCAATACGGAAGGCCTTATTCATACCGAACATGCCTACACCATAATCTTTATAGAAATCCGTCACCACCTGGAAAAATTCTTTTTCATTTTTCGTCTCTTCCAGTTTCTTGCTAAGGGCACGTACTTTTTCACTTACATTTTTATTGTACATAAGGTCCTTTTTTACAATCGCCTTATAGTTTGAAATGCTGGTAAAACAAGAAATCTCCAGTGCTTCTTCGATACGCGAAAAATCATAATCAAATAATTTCTTAAACAATGCAAAATCTTTTTCTACCAAGGCATTTACACTGCCTTTTCCAGCACCTACTTTCTCACAGGTCATACTGAATGGATTTTCGTTCATCATCAAATAAAATGTCAAATAGTTATGCCAAAGATTATCATCAAAACCATAATCCGTTGCCACCTTCAAAATACGCTTTACCTGAGTATTGATGTCACGCACCAATTCCATTTTTTCATATCCACCCTTTTCGAAACGGGCAAAAAGCTGTCCCATCTGATAAAGGATTTCGTTTTCATCGATATCTCCATACATAAGAAGCTGTGAAATTTCCTGATACATAGCATTCTCCTTTTCTATCTAAAACCATACTTCTTTGTTTTATCATATTTCAGCAAACAAAAAAAGACCCAAAGGGTCTTTTTCTTCTATTTCTCATTTAAAATTTCACAGTTATCACTGTTCCTTGTCCCACTTCACTCTCCAATATAATTTCTGCAGAATGAATTGCTACAATATGTTTTACGATTGCGAGTCCTAATCCTGTACCTCCTGTTGCTTTTGAGCGGCTCTTATCAACACGATAAAATCGTTCAAACACGCGATCCTGATGTTCTTTTGGAATACCGATTCCATTATCCGAAACACGTAATACCACATGTCCTTCTTTTTGTCCCACAAAAACATGAACCATGCCGCCTTCGTTGTTATAGCGAATCGCATTTTGACAAAGATTTTCTATTAGCTCTCGAAGCATATCTCGATTACCACGTACTACACATTCACCGCCTTCTAATTCAACATTAATCCCTCGTCGAGTCGCATTTACCTTTAATAGTTCTGCACATTCCTGTGTAATAGCGAATAAATCAACACTCTCAAACTCTGTACTTAACTCGGCATGATCCAATTCGGACAAACGAATAATATCGTTAATTAACGTAAGCAAACGATCCGAATTTTTACGAATTTCTCCAGCAAAAATTATATTCTGCTCTTCGGTAGTCATCTTATTCTGAATCAATTCCGCATAGCCCGATATCGCAGTAAGCGGTGTCTTTAACTCGTGCGAAACGCTGGCCGTAAAGTCCTGACGCATTTTGGCTGCCTGCAGGATATTTTCGTGTTGTAAACGAATAGTTTGCACAAATGGCTCTAACTCCTTATATACTTCATCACTACTGCTTCCCTCTGTCTCATCCAACCTATTTGCTATCGCTGCAATCGGATTAATCAACTGTTTGGTAAGAAAATCTGCCAACACAACACATAACACAACAATCAAAGTTGCAATTATTAGAACCGTAGGCATAGCATTTAAAAAAATGTTGGTTCCACTGCTGGCATTAATTGCGGTTCGTACTACGGTTCCATCCTCCATGCGCAATGCATAATAATAGGTATTCATTTGAAAAGTATCCGAGGTACGCATACTATCTCCGTTGCCCTTTTCAAATGCTTCCTGAATCTCTGGTCTTTCTATATGATTTTCCATTGTTCCAGCGTCCATCCAGCTATCGTATAAAACCGTTCCATCTTCATCTATCCACGTCACACGGACATCATCTGACTCAAAGGTAATATGCTCCAATTTTTCTTTTTCAAATACACCAGAATCTACTAATGTCTCTGCCAAAATATGCAGGTCTTTTCGCACCTGATTTTCAAACAGATAATAATAAATACTAGTCACTCCAATCAAAGTGACTAGTATTGCTATTAGTGCGATTCCAATTAACCTAATGTTAATCTTTTTTCTCATACCACACCTACTTATTCAATTACATAGCCTACATTTCGCACGGTTTTGATACGTGAACCCATGTCACCTAATTTTTGTCTGAGTGTTTTAATATGCATATCCACAGTACGGGATTCTCCCTCAAAATCGGTTCCCCATACGTGAATCATGATATTTTCTCGCGACATTACTACTCCTACATTTGAAACAAGAAGTCTTAACAATTCATACTCTTTAAAAGTCAGTTCTATTGCCTTTTCTCCTACATGTACGGCATGTCGTTCATGGTCAATATGCAACTCGTCCAATTGCAAAACTTTCATCTCCTCTGAGGAAGTACGACGAAGCAATGCCTTTACTCTACTGATTAATTCCATGATAGAAAATGGCTTCTTGATATAATCATCTGCACCATCATCCAAGCCCTTAATCATGTCTATTTCAGAAGTTTTTGCAGTAACCATAATCACAGGCAACTTCTTTGTAATAGGCATCTTGCGAAGTTTTTTGACGATATCATATCCGCTTTCATCTGGAAGCATGACATCCAACAGTACCAAATCCGGAACACTTTCTTCTACCTTGCGGTAAAATTCCTTGGCATTCTCAAATGCCTGTATCTGGTAGCCACTGTTTTTTAATGCTATTGTTTCAATTTCGCGAATATTACTATCGTCTTCTACAATATAAATAATACTCATTAAGATTTACGAATCCTTTTCTTACGCCTCTACACTTGAAGTAACTGATTCCTCTTCATCTATTACATTTTCAGGCAAAGCGAATTTATCTCTGTATGCATAAACTGCATTTTTATACCACTCAAAGTTGTTTTCTTTCAGTGCTTCTAAATAACTATGTGCCTCAAATTCATCATCTTTTACTTCAATCATACAGATTGCGATGTTGGAGCAGTGATCTGATACACGTTCAATATTGGTTAAGAGATCCTGTAAAATCCAGCCAAGCTCAATCGTACATTTTCCCTTACGAAGACGTCTAATATGACGCTGCTTCATTTCTGCGTTTAATCCATTGATTACCTGTTCTAAAGGTTCTACTACTTTTGCATTTTCAAGATCGTTATCTGCATATGCATGTACTGCCATGTGAACGATTTTATGAACTGCGGATGAGAACACTTCAAATTCTTTCATTGCATTCTTTGAGAAGCTTAATTTCTTATCATGCATTTCTTTTGCAGATTCGATAATATTTACAGCATGGTCAGAAATACGTTCAAAATCATTGATACAGTGAAGGATGACCGATACCGAACGACTGTCTCTTGGAGACAAATCCTTATTATTTAACTTCACAAGATAAGAACCTAATGCATCTTCATAACGATCCACTTCAGCTTCCATTTCCTGAACACGAATATAATCTTCTTCTTTGTAGTTTCCAATATTATCTAATGCTAAATAGATCGCCTCTTTTGCAACTTCTGCCATCTTAATTGCTTCTTTTCTACAAAGTTCCATCGCAAACGCTGGCTGTTCTAAGAAACGTTCATCAAGAATAGCAAACTCGTGCTTTGTTTCTTTTTCATCTACTTTATCACGAATGGTAAGTTCTGCAAGTTTTACCAAAACATTTGCAAATGGGAACCAGCAAACAGTACATACAATATTAAATATACTATGTACTACTGCGATACCTGTTGCAGATGCTGCATCATTCATAAATGCAAACTGGAAAATACCATTCAAAATGTAAAATACAATCAAGAACACAATCGTTCCAATTAAGTTGAAGTACAAATGAATCATAGATGCTCGTTTCGCATTTTTACTTGCACCAAATGCGGACATAATCGCCGTAATACATGTACCAATATTCTGCCCCATAATAATAGGGAGTGCAGAACCAAAACTCATCGCACCTGTAGCACAAAGTGCCTGTAAAATACCCACCGATGCAGAAGAACTTTGAATAACAGCTGTAAGAACAGCACCTGCGATTACCCCAAGAATTGGATTGCTAAACATGGTTAAAATGCTGGTGAACTCTTCTACCTCAGCTAATGGTTTTACTGCACCGCTCATGGTATCCATACCAAACATAAGAATTGCAAAACCAACTAAAATATTACCGATATCTTTTTTCTTATTGGTATCTTTCGCAGTCATAATCATGCTGATACCAATCAACGCTAAAATTGGTGAGAATGAGGTAGGCTTTAACATCTGCATAAAGAAGTTTGTCCCTTCTACTTCTACCAAAGAAAGCAACCATGATGTCATAGTGGTACCGATGTTAGCACCCATAATGATACCTACTGCCTGAGACAGCTTCATAATACCAGAGTTAACAAAACCAACTACCATAACAGTTGTTGCAGAGGATGACTGAATAACCGCTGTTACTCCAGCACCCAATATTACTGCCATCAATCGGTTTGAAGTAAGCTTTTCCAAAATACTTTCTAACTTACCACCAGATAATTTGGACAAGCCATCTCCCATCGCATCCATTCCATAAAGGAACATTGCCAAACCGCCGATCATGGTCAGCACATTAAAAAAATCAAATCCCATAACTGGTCTCCTTTGTCAAAAATTTCTTTACTAAAAATTAACTTATACAAAGTAATTATTGCATAGAAATTTTATTTTGTAAACTTTAAGTAAACCCTAAAATGGAGATTTTACAAAGATTTTACATTAGCCTCTCGGACGTTTATCGATGGAGAAAATGACCCATTCTGCAAGGTTGGTTGCATGATCACCAATACGTTCAAAATATTTTGCTACCATAAGAAGATCAGTTGCCTGCTCTCCATTATTCTTATCCTTGTGAATAAGCTCTATTAATTCTTGTTTCGTTTCCGCAAATAAATTGTCCACAATATCGTCATGTGCAATGACATTTGTGGCTTTCTTCGTATCCTTTTCTACATAAGCCTCAATACTCTGAATAAGCATCCACATGGTTTCGGACGCCATTTGACGAATATGGTCAAGATTTTTGATATAAGGCTCATGCGACAAATGCAATGTCATTTCCGAAATATCGGCCGCATGGTCACCGATACGTTCCATATCCGTTACCATCTTAAGTGCGGCTGAAATCACCCTTAAATCTGACGCCACAGGCTGTTGCTGCATCAGCAGTTTGAAACAGATACTTTCGATTTCCTTCTGCTTCTGATCCACCAAGACATCCGCCTCGATAACCGACTGTGCCAATTCTTCATCCTGTTTCAAGAGTGCCTCAATTGCTTTCTGAATCGATTTCTCTACCATAGCTCCCATGGTCTGCATTTCCTGATTCAGCTCACTAAGCTGCTCGTCGAATTTTTTTCTCATTAACCAAACCTCCCTGTAATATAATCTTCTGTTCTTTTATCACGCGGATATGAGAACATTGTATTTGTATCATTAAACTCTACCATTTCGCCAACAAGGAAAAATGCGCTATCGTCTGACACACGTGCTGCCTGCTGCATATTGTGCGTTACTACAACTACGGTATACTTTTTCTTCAAATCTTCCATTAGCTCTTCAATCTTTAAAGTTGAAATCGGATCTAACGCTGATGTTGGCTCATCCATAAGAAGTATTTCTGGCTCCACGGCCAAGGCTCTGGCTATACAAATTCTCTGTTGCTGTCCTCCAGATAATCCCAAAGCCGATTGTTTCAAACGATCTTTTACCTCGTCAAAAATAGCTGCCCCACGAAGACTTTCTTCTACAATTCGGTCAAGCGTCACTTTATCTTTGACTCCATGAACTCTAGGTCCGTAAGCGATATTATCGTAAATACTCATTGGAAACGGGTTTGGCTGCTGGAATACCATTCCTACCTTCTTGCGAAGAACTGTGGTGTCCACATCTTTTCCGTAAATATCTTCGCCATCCAATAAAATTTCGCCAGTAATTTTCACACTATCTACCAAATCATTCATACGATTTAATGTTTTCAAGAAGGTGGATTTTCCACATCCAGATGGTCCGATAAAAGCTGTAATGCTATTTTCTTTGATGTCCATATTTACATTTTTTAACGCATGATTATCTCCATACCAGAGATTTAAATCACGAACTTGAATTTTTGTTTTACTCATTCTTCTCTCCTGTTAATTCAATCGATTCACATCAAACTTCTTTGCTATAAACTTGGTTCCCATATTAATTACCAATACAATTACCAAAAGTACCAAAGCAATACCGAATGCTACATCAAACTCACCATCCTGTGCACTCAGATATAACTTAATTGTCAAGGTTCCGCCTGGCTGTAGGATTTTTCCCAAATATGCTTTTGCCGTCGCTGGCAATAAATCACTACTTCCTGCGGTATATAGAAGTGCTGCAGATTCACCAACGATACGACCAACTGCCAAAATAACACCGGTAATAATTCCTGGCATTGCTGATGGTAATAAAATAGTACGAATGGTATACCATTTTCCAGCACCAAGTGCCACTGCACCATGACGATAACTATCTGGAACTGTTTTCAAAGCCTCTTGTGTATTTCTGGTAATCAGCGGAAGTACCATAAGTGTCAAAGTCAATGTACCTGTCAAAATAGAATACTTAAGCCCAAGTGTTGTACCAAAAAACATCATCCCAAACATACCAAAAATAATAGAAGGAATACCCGATAACGTCTCTGTTGCGAGTTCAATAATTCGAACCAATCTGACTGGTTTTGCATATTCATTCAGGTAAATTGCAGCACCTACACCAATCGGAGTTACCAACAACATGGTAAGCACTACGATGTAAACGGTATTTAAAATATTACCTGCAATACCTACGGTTCCCTTTAAAATACTTGTAGTTGTAGTCAGAAATTCCCAATTTATCTGTGAGAATCCTTTTACAAATACATATATAATAATTCCTACAATCAGGAGTACAGAAATACCTGCACAAAGATAAATGAGTCCATATACAAATGCATCTGAAACACGCACTTTTTTCTTTGTAATACTATTCATTATTCTGCATCCCCCTTTCTAATCATGCGTGTAAGGAAAATATTTACGAAAAGAATAAACGCAAATAATACTAGACCAATTGTAAACAACGCCTCTCTGTGAAGACCTGATGAATAACTCATTTCGCCTACAATTAAAGTCGTAAGGAATCTTACAGAATTAAATGGTAATGGAAAATTTACCGCTCCTCCTGCAACCATTGCAATTGCCATGGCTTCGCCAAGGGCTCTACCCATTCCTAAAACAACTGCCGTCATAATACCCGACTTTGCCGCCGGAAGTACTACTTTAAAAATAGTCTGGATTTTCGTTGCACCTAAAGCCAATGAAGCGGATTTTATGGATGGCTGTACAGCACGAATCGATGAAGTACTGATATTGATTACCGTTGGTAAAATCATGATTGCCAAAACTAAAATTGCAGATAAAAAGTTCGCACCACCGGTAAATTGATGCTCAGAAATATCGTTATAAACCATAAGCTCCAGATTGTACATAAATGGTTTTAACAGCATAATCCCTAATAAACCATAAATAACAGATGGAACCGCTGCCAAAAGCTCTACTGCCGGCTGTACAATCATCACGATTTTTTTGTTTCCAACTTCTGCTAAAAATACTGCTGTCAACACACCAATCGGAACACCAATTAGAAGTGCCATCATCGTACCAAAGATAGAAGTTAGAATAACGCAAAAAATACCAAAAGTCGGCTCTGCCGCTGTTGGTTTCCATTCTGTTCCAAATAACAGCTCGACAACTCCGACCTGTGAAAGAGCCGGAGTTCCGAGTTTGATCATATATACTGTTATGGAACACACTGCTACGATCGCTATAATCGCAAATAGTATAAATATCGCTTTCGCGATTTTTTCACTTGCATATTTTTTTCCCATAATTTATTCACCTTTTTATTCTGGAAGAATAAGACCTACCTGTTTGATAATACTCTGTCCTTCTTCTGAATCAATATAAGAAAAGAATGCCTGAACCAATTCGCTCTGCTCAGAAATGCTACCTTTTGTTGCCATTACGAATGGTCTGCTAAGCATATAATCACCAGCTATGATGTTTTCTTCTGAAGCAACAACTCCATTAATTGCCATAATTTCTACAGAGTCATCAATAACATCAAGAGAAATATATCCGATAGCACC
>JAFUPI010000050.1 GCA_017481285.1 Agathobacter sp.
AGGAGTAATTGACTATGATTTTTGGAAAACACATCAATCGTTATTATTTGAAATATGCAGGATGGCTGGTGTTAGGTCTGATTGCCCTTGTGGTAGTAGACTGGTTCCAGCTGGTTATTCCAAATATGTACCAGATGGTTATCAATGGTATGAATACAGGTTTCGTAGAAGTAGACGGAGTTCAAAAAGTATTTGATTTGAATGTCCTGTTAGATGAAATCTGTATGCCTATGGTTTGGATTATTTTGGCAATGGTATTTGGGCGTTTTCTTTGGCGTGTGGCTTTCTTTGGTGTAGGTATCAAAGTAGAAGCAGATCTTAGAAATCGTATGTTTGACCATGCCAAGGACTTAAGCTGTGAGTATTATCAAGTAAATAAGGTTGGTAATTTGATGAGTTTATTTACCAATGACTTAGATACGATTCAGGAATGCTTTGCCTGGGGACTTTTGATGTTCTTTGATGCGACTTTTTTAGGGATACTGGCGATTATCAAAATGTGGAATATGGATATGGTGCTGACATTATTTGCATTACTTCCAATGGCATTTTTGATGGCAGCAAGTATTGTACTCGGTTCTCATATGATGAAAAAATGGGATGTGCGTCAGGAAGCCTTCTCAAAACTGTCTGATTTCTCACAGGAAAGTTTTTCGGGCATTGCGGTTATCAAAGCGTTTGTAAAAGAAGCCAAAGAACTTATGGCATTCCGAAAATTAAATTATGAGAACGAAGTAGCGAATATTGAATATACCAAGTCTTCGGTATTGCTTCGAATTTTTGTAATGCTTTTCGTAGAAAGTGTTATCTGTGTAATCTTAGGATATGGCGGATATTTGGTGTATAAAGGACAGTTTAATGCAGGCCAGTTGGTAGAATTTATCGGATATTTTACGGCTATCGTTTGGCCAATTATGGCAGTGGCAGAGCTTATCGATATGGTTTCCAGAGGAAATGCTTCCCTGAAACGTATCAGTGAGCTTTTGGATGCGAAGCAGAACGTAGTAGACCGTGAAGGGGTAAAAGAATTAAAGGATATCAAAGGCGATATCGAATTCCGTAATCTTACCTTCCGTTATCCAGATGGAGAATATGATGTTTTGGAAGATGTATCTTTCAAAATCAATGCAGGTGAAAATATAGGTTTGGTAGGAAAGACCGGTTCTGGTAAAACCACATTAGTAGACTTGATTCTTCGTACTTACAATGTTCCAGATGGCACAGTATTTATTGATGGACACGATGTAAATACAGTAGCGATTCGTGATGTGCGTGCAGGCTGTGCCTATGTACCACAGGATAACTTCTTGTTCTCAGATACCATTGAAAATAATATTTCTTTCGGTACGGATGATAAAGAACAGGCTGCAATCGTAGCAGCGGCTACCATGGCAGATGTAGATAGCAATATCAAAGAATTCAAGGATGGATATGGTACTGTTCTTGGAGAACGTGGGGTAACGGTTTCGGGTGGACAGAAACAGCGTATTTCGATTGCCCGTGCTCTTATGAAGGATGCTCCAATTCTAATCTTAGATGATTCTGTTTCCGCAGTGGATACCAAGACAGAGCGTACGATTCTAAAGAATCTTCGTGAGACAAGAGCAGGAAAAACTACGATTTTGATTGCTCATCGTATTTCTACCATCGAACAGATGGATAAGGTACTCTTTATTGAGGAGGGTAAGATAGCTGCATTCGGTAAACATACCGAACTCTACAACACATGCCCTGCTTACCAGAAAATGGTAGACCTTCAGAAATTAGAAGAGGAAGGAGGTAATCAGTAATGGCAGAATTTTTACCAGTACTTATTGTGGGTTCCATTATTGGTGCCTTCGCGATTGTATTTGTTATAGCCTACCTTGCTATTAGAAAAGAGAAAGAGCAGCAGGATGATGATAGAAATATGTCTGATAAAGAGCTGGTGGTGAGACTTCTTGCATATGCAAAGCCATATTGGAAGTCCTTCGTGCTGGTGCTTTTTATCATGATTTTCTCCATCATATATGATATCGTATCACCACTTATCGTAGGTGATATTCAGAACCTGGTGAAAGATGATTTTGAATTAAATGATCTGTTTATTCGTGTAGCGGTATATGCAGGGATTTTGATTGTATCCATGGTTTGTACTTATTTGCAGGCGATGATTTTGCAGAAAATCGGACAAAAGATTTTGTCTAATCTGCGTATGGATATCTTCACCCATATTGAAAAATTGTCCCATGAACAGTTAAATAATATCCCGGTTGGAAAATTAGTAACTCGTGTCACGAACGATACGAACTCGATTTCCATGATGTTTACCAACGTGCTTGTTACTATGATAAAAAACGCAATGGTAATCGTAGCTGTACTTGGTGCGATGTTAATGCTCAATTATGCATTGACCTTAATGGTACTCATGTTCGTGCCATTCGTGATACTCTTTACTGTAATTTTCCGTAAGTTCTCCAGAAGAGCTCATAGAAAAGTAAACGATGCCAGAACAGATATCAATACTTACCTTTCAGAAAACTTATCCGGTATAAAAATTACACAGATTTTTAACCGTGAGGAACAGAAAATGCAGGACTTCCTAGAACGTAGCGATCGTTTGAAGAAGGCAAGAATTAATCAGATGTTTGTGTTCGGTATTTTCCGCCCTATGGTGTATATGCTAAACATTTCCACTATCATGTGCCTCATGTATTTCGGGGCTAAGGGACAGATTCAGGATACGGTAGTATTTGGGCAGACCATTACCAGTGCAATAGTAGTTTCTTTCTACATGTACATTTCCAAGTTCTACAATCCGATTCAGACCTTGGCAGAACAGTTCGATGTATTGCAGCGTTCTTTTGCAGCAGCAGAAAAGATTTTTACCATTATGGACATGGTGCCAGAAGTAGTAGATGAACCAGATGCCATCGAATTGGATGAGATTCGTGGAGAAATCGAATTTAGAGATGTATGGTTTGCATACAAACCAGGCGAGTGGGTATTAAAGGGTGTATCCTTCCATGTAGAGCCTAGACAGACCGTTGCTTTCGTTGGTTCCACCGGTTCTGGAAAGACTACAATTCTTTCTCTTATGGTTCGTAACTATGACATTCAGAAAGGTCAGATTCTCATCGACGGAATCGACATTAAGAAGATTAAAATCGCATCGCTTCGTAAACATTTCGGACAGATG
>JAFUPI010000051.1 GCA_017481285.1 Agathobacter sp.
AAACCATTTTCAATACCCTGTTCCATATCAGAAGCGTTAGCTGTACCTGGTGTAATGCAGATGCCTTTTTCTACACAGTATTTAACGATTCTTGGGTTTAAGCCTGGGCTTACGATGAATTCAGCACCAGCTGCTACTGCACGGTCAACCTGTTCAGTTGTGATAACTGTACCAGCGCCAAGTAACATATCTGGGAATTTTTCTTTCATGATGCGGATTGATTCTTCAGCTGCATCTGTACGGAATGTAACTTCTGCACATGGAAGTCCACCTTCGATAAGAGCTTTTGCTAATGGTTCAGCATCTTTAACATCGTTGATAACTACTACTGGAATAATACCAGTTTTCTGGATTTTTTCTAATACTGGATTCATAATATATACCTCTCCTTTTTATTATTAAACGTATTTCTGAAGTGTAGCTCTAACTGCACCAGGGCCAGCGATTAATTCTTTGAAGTACTGTACTGTTAAATCAGCAAGTCCAACTTCGTAAAGGTCTACACCAAAGATAGCTTTGTTTGTAAGTAATGGTTTGATTGTTTCTTCAACATCTGTATCACCAAGTTTGATACCAGCAACGATTGGGCAAACTGTATCAAGCAATGGGTCTGGGCTAAGTTCGAAAGCTTCTCCATTGTCATCGATAGCCATTAAGTATCTCATCCATCCTGCAAATACCATTGGGATTAATTTTAATTCGCCAAGGTCTTTGCCGTCTTTGATGTAGTTCTTAATTGTTTCACCGAAACGAATTGCAAGTTTCTGAGATGTATCAGTAGCAATACGCTGTGGTGTATCTGGCATGAATGGGTTTGGAATACGAACGTTAAGTACTGTATCGATGAATTCTTTTGGATCAAGAATACCAGGGTTAACTACTACTGGAAGTCCTTCTACATATCCAACACGTTCTACAAGTTTCTTAAGTTCTACGTCTTTCATTTCTTCAGAAATCTTTTCATATCCGAGTAAGCAACCGAATACAGCAAGAGTTGTATGAAGTGGGTTAAGACATGTACAAACTTTCATTCTTTCTACTTTGTCTACTGTTTCTCTTTCTGTGAAGATGAATACTTCTTCTAATTCAGCTGGACGTCCGTTAGGGAACCAATCTTCAATTACAAGGTATTCTGTTTCTTCAGCATTAACGAATGGAGCAACGTATGTGTTCTTAGATGTAATAACTGGTTCAAGACCTGTGATATCATCTTCGTTAAGAATAGCTTCTACAGAAGCATCTGGTCTTGGTGTGATCTTGTCGATCATTGACCATGGGAATGCTACTTTGTTTCTGTCATTGATGTAATCAACAAATCCCTGATCTACTAAGCCGTTTTTAGCCCAGCCTTCAGCAAATGCGTTGATAGCTGCGTATAATTTGTCACCATTGTGTGAGCAGTTGTCCATAGAAACCATAGAAACTGGTGCAGCACCATTCTGGTAACGTGTTACTAATAATGAAGCTACTTTACCAATGTAGCTAGCTGGTTTAGCAGGGCCATTAGCCATATCAGCAACTACTGCTGGAAGCATTTCACCTTTACCATCTACAAGGCTGTAACCTTTTTCTGTAATTGTGAATGAACACATCTGTAAAGAATCTTTACAGAAGATTTCTTTTAATCTAGCGTATTCAGCATCATCTTCAGAATCAAGTACACATGATTCAACAACAGCACCTACTACTGTTTTTTCGATTGTTCCGTTCGCTTTTAATGTAACGAGGATTGTGTAATCATCGTGTGGACGGTTCATTTTCTGTACGATTTCATAGTCGAAACCTTCAGCAACGATAAGACCTCTGTCCATTTTGCCGCTGTTTAAGATTTTCTGCATATCATTTGCCTGGAATGCACGGAAGATATTTCCTGCACCAAAGTGAATCCAGAATGGATTTTCTTTTGTAGCAGCTGTAACTGCTTCTCTGTCGAACTGTGGGAGGTTATAACCCTTTGCTTCCCACTCTGCACGGTTCTGTAAACCTACATTGCTTAATTCCATAGTTTTAACGATCTCCTTTCGTTTTTGACACTTTATTCATGTTACCTAATATTATAAGGCTTTTCCAATAAAACCGCAAGATATTTTACACAATTGAGCACTGGTTTTTTCAGGTATTTTGTGTATTTTCCATAATACAAAAGGCTTGGACATTGCCAAGCCTTTGAAATCTTATTTTTTATTGTATTCTTGAATTACTTCATAGAGGGTTGCTGTTACACAATTCTCGGTCTTCACTTTTTCACATGTTGCAACATACTCTTCGTAAGTACAAGTCGCGATATTGCACTTCAAATCCTCGTTTTCCGTGATTGCCTTCAACTGACAGGTATATACACCCCAGGAAGTGGTCCACCAGCCTGTAACTGTGGATTTGTAATTCCAAATCGTCCAAGAGTAGCCTCTCTGATCAAAAAGTGCAAGTGTATCTGCCCACTGTTCTTTGTCCTCAAATAATGTAAACTCTCCAATATATACCGGCACATCATAATCACGTCCGATATTATAAAGATCATAATATGCATAAAGCATATCGTATGGCAAAATGTTTGACCACCAGTTATACCAATGGTATTCATACTGTACATTTTCCCAGCCATAGTCCGCAGGATCTGGAAGCTTTGCAAAATCCCAACATCCTTCCATAGTAACTACGTGGTTATCTCCATTTTCACGAATCACATCATAAATTTGGTCAAATACTTCCCAGCATTCTGGAGTTGTCTGGGTATTATATTCATAGGTTGGCTCATTCAAAATATCATAGGTCGCAATCCACTTACCAAGCTCTGGTTTCGTCTCTGTATAATGCATAGATACGTAATCCCACAAAGCAACTGTAGCTGCTACATTTTCTTCACTTGTCCAAAGTCCTGCTACCCTATCTTTTCTACCAGAATGCTCAAATCCATTCTGACTGCCTGGTGCTCCGTGCAAGTCTAATACAACATACAGCTCATTTTCTGCGGCTTCTGCAATAAACCAATCCAGATAAGCAAAAGCCTCCTCTTCCTCCTTCAAGGTCAAGTCTTCATTTAACACATTCAAATAATAGAATGGAAGTCGAATCGTATTCATCTGTAAATCTTCTTTGATGATACGGAAATCTTCTTCGGTAAAGAACGCATCCCAATAGATTTTCATCAATTCTTCCATGTCGTATGTATTTAAATTTGGATTACTCTTAATTCCTTCACGGAACTCTTCTTCCGTAAACTCTGGATATTGGATATTTCCATCTGCATCCTTCACATAAGAACCATCCTCGTTCTTAAGTGGTTCCAATGCAAATGGACTCATCCATCCTTCCTGCAAAAGAATCTGTCCTGCATTGATACCTCTTAATACCAGTTTATCACCATTTGCATCATAAAGCGATTTTCCCGATGCCTGTACTAAACCAGTTTTGTTTTCGATAGTTGTCACTTTTTCTTCATAGGTATAATTCTGCGAATATGTAATAAAACAATCTAGGAAAATCACTACACCTAGAACTACTGTCAGTATTGTCAGCAACACACCCTTTAATAATTTCTTCATCATCTGCATCCCCCATTTTCCATTGCTTCATCTCTGTTAAATAAAAGAAATGAGCTATGATTATCATAGCTCATTTCGTATAAAATTCATAGTCTTAAATTATTTTACAGGAATAAGTTTTTCCTTGCCACCCATATATGGCTGCAACGCTACTGGAATATTTACACTTCCATCTGCATTTAAGTTATTTTCTAAGAACGCGATAAGCATACGTGGTGGTGCAACTACTGTGTTGTTTAAGGTATGTGCAAAGTACTTGTTGTTATTTGCATCTTTTACACGGATTTTCAGTCTTCTAGCCTGAGCATCACCTAAGTTAGAGCAGCTACCTACTTCGAAGTACTTCTTCTGACGTGGGCTCCAAGCTTCTACGTCACATGATTTCACTTTGAGGTCAGCCAAGTCACCAGAACAGCATTCTAATGTACGAACTGGAATGTCTAAGCTACGGAATAAATCAACTGTATTTTTCCATAATACATCGTAGTATTTTGGTGATTCTTCTGGCTTACAAACAACGATCATTTCCTGTTTTTCGAACTGGTGGATACGATATACACCACGTTCTTCAATACCATGAGCACCTTTTTCTTTACGGAAACATGGTGAATAGCTGGTAAGTGTCTGTGGTAATGTTTCTTCGTCATTTAAGGTATCAATGAATTTACCAATCATAGAGTGTTCTGATGTACCGATAAGGTAAAGGTCTTCGCCTTCAATTTTGTACATCATAGCATCCATTTCTTCGAAGCTCATAACGCCAGTAACAACGTTAGAACGAATCATGAAAGGTGGAATGCAGTATGTGAATCCACGATCAATCATGAAATCTCTAGCGTAAGAAATAACTGCTGAGTGAAGTCTTGCGATATCTCCCATAAGGTAATAGAAACCATTTCCCGCAACCTTACCTGCAGCTTCCATATCGATACCATTGAATTTTTCCATAATCTCTGTATGATATGGAATTTCAAATTCCGGAACCACTGGTTCACCGAATTTTTCGATTTCTACGTTACAGCTATCGTCTGGACCGATAGGTACAGATGGATCAATAATGTTTGGAATCGTCATCATAATCTTAGTAACTTTTTCGCTTAATTCTTTTTCTAATACTTCAAGCTCAGCAAGACGAGCAGCATTTGCACTAACCTGCGCCTTTACTTCTTCTGCTTCTTCTTTCTTGCCCTGTCCCATTAACATACCAATCTGTTTGGAAAGTTTATTTCTGTTGGCACGAATTTCGTCAGCTTCCTGCTGAGTCTTTCTAGCCTGTTCATCTAATTCAATTACTTCGTCTACTAATGGAAGTTTGTGTTCCTGAAATTTCTTACGGATATTTTCTTTTACAACTTCAGGATTTTCTCTTAAAAATTTAATATCGATCATATTGCCTCCAAGTTATCCTTAAATCATTATCTGCTATTGTACTATTTTCTATACTAAAAATCAAGAAAGACCTGTATTTTCTTGGCAAATTTTGTCTATGAAAACAGATAGCACACTGCAATCAATTCCAACAGACAAATCACTGGTGCACCATACTTAAAATACCAGTGTTTCGTCTTATGACGAAATACCTCCATACCCAGCCATATGCCGGCACCTCCACCAGCAAATGCAATGCCGAACAAAGTTTTCTCAGGAATACGCCATGCATCCGCTTTTGCCTTCATTTTATCAATTCCCATCGCACCAAAGCCAATTACACTCATTACCGCCATATACATCAGTGCAAGTTTTAATCCTTCGCTCATATCGTTCCTCCTATTATTCTTCTAAATATGCTTTTATCTCTGCAAAATCCACGACACATTCGTCCCCCCAGATACCAACCGGAACCTTGTTTTCAAAGGTAAAAATCGTAGTCTGTATATCATTTTCAATATCATATACAATTACTCTTTCCTTTTCTAAATCAACAATCCAATATTCGCGTACATTTGCCTCAATATACTTTGCTAGTTTAGTACCCATATCCTTTTTACGTGTCGATTTGGACAAAACTTCTACAATCATATCTGGTGCACCAAACAAATTCTTCTTTGTAATGATATCTTTTTTGCAAATTACCATAATATCCGGTTGAATCATGGTCTTATTATCACAATCCAACTGAACATCAAGTGGCGCTACGCAAACTTTGCAATTCCCTTTATTCTCCTTAATATATTTTTTAAGGACATATGCGATTTCTATTATAATATCCTGATGTGCAAAAGATGGAGCTCCCATATCATATATCACACCATCTATCAGTTCAATTCGTTCATCTTCTGGCCATGCATAATAATCTGCAACCGTATATTCCCCCTGTTTCTTTTCAATAGGACGTCCATACTGAACTGTCGCTTCACGAACTGCCGTCGCTGGCCTATCCATTAAAACTTCCTCTATTGCACGAAGCGTATCGTACCTAGGTGACTTTGTAACTCCACCAAAAAGTTTCTGCACTGTACTAAGTGGAACTCCTGACCAATCCGCAATCTGCTCATAGGAATATCCCAGTTCCCTTTTTCGTTCTTTCATCTCTGATAAAGTCATATTGGCCTCCTTCTTCATGCAAGCCGCCATTTAGTTTCCATTTTATTAATTTTATCCATTTTATTTCCATTTGTCAATCTAATTTCCATTTTATTTCCATTCAAATCTTCTAAAGATGCAAAAAGGGGCTGTCGCAAATACAAATTTGTCGACGCCCTTGTTTTTATATTTCGAAATATATAGTCTTCTCTCTCGCAGGGGCATTTTCTCTCTGTTAAGTAAAACGTGAATTTCTAAGAAACATGATGTGGGCTCTTATGATATATTCCGTCTGTCATAGGTTTTACAATTTGCAGGATATGTCTTTGTGCATACGGACACCCTTACGAGGATTTCGTTGTTTCTCTTATGTGGGCAGGATTATAAAATGTCATGAGCCATGCAAACTGTTTGACGCACCGGTTTTGTGCGGAGTTATTGCATGGCTCATGTTAATATCAACTTTATAAGACTGCCCACATTAGAGAAACAGAAATAGGAGTACGGTGTCCATTGCACACAGACATATCCTGCAAATTGTAAA
>JAFUPI010000052.1 GCA_017481285.1 Agathobacter sp.
AAAGGATTTTTGAATGACTAAAATGTACATTAGAGATACTGAATTTTCGGTATCTCCATTCGTGCATGAAATAGGAGAAATACAACTATGAAAATTATTATGTTAGGGGCTCCTGGTGCTGGAAAAGGAACTCAGGCAAAACAGATTGCAGCAAAATATGAAATTCCACACATTTCAACAGGTGATATTTTCCGTGCAAATATTAAAAATGGTACAGAGCTTGGTAAGAAAGCAAAAGAATACATGGATCAGGGTATGCTTGTTCCAGACGAACTTACTTGCGACTTAGTAATGGACCGTATTGCACAGGACGACTGTGAAAGAGGATTTGTATTAGATGGTTTCCCAAGAACAATTCCACAGGCAGAAGCTTTGACCAATGCATTAACAAAAATCGGTCAGTCTATGGACTATGCAATTGATGTGGATGTGCCAGATGAAAATATCGTAAACAGAATGAGTGGCAGACGTGCTTGTTTAAATTGCGGAGCTACATATCACATCGTATTTAATCCTACCAAAGCGGAAGGCGTATGCGATGCATGTGGTAATGAAACTGTTTTACGTGATGATGATAAGCCAGAGACAGTTCAGAAACGTCTTAGTGTATATCATGATCAGACACAGCCTCTAATTGATTACTATAAAAACATGAATATTTTAAAATCTGTAGATGGTACAAAACCAATGGATGAAGTATTTTCTGACATTGTTTCCATTTTAGGAGAATAATAATGTCTGTCAAGATTAAAACCCCTCACGAAATCGAATTGATGCGTGAAGCGGGCAGGATACTTGCTCTTGTGCATGAAAATCTTGCAAAAGAGATTAAACCAGGTATGTCAACACTTGATATTGACAGGCTGGGAGAAGAAATGATTCGAAGTTACGGATGTATTCCTTCTTTTAAGAATTATTGTGGATATCCAGCATCTATCTGCGTATCTGTGAATGAGGAAGTTGTTCATGGGATTCCGAATGCGAAACGTATTTTGCAAGAAGGTGATATTGTAAGCTTGGATGCAGGTGTTATCTATAAAGGATATCATTCCGATGCCGCTAGAACAGTTGGCGTTGGAGAGATATCAGAAGAAGCAAAGCTTCTAATCGAAAGAACTCGAATGAGTTTCTTCGAAGGAATGAAGAAAGCTACTGCAGGAAATCACTTGCATGATATATCCAATAACATTGCAGCTTATGCAGAAAGCTTTGGATATGGTGTAGTAAGAGATTTGGTGGGACATGGAATTGGTACACAGCTTCATGAAGAACCAGAGATACCAAACTTTAGAAAAAGAACAAGGGGCTTAAAGCTTCGCGCTGGTATGACTTTAGCAGTAGAACCTATGATTAATATAGGGACGCACGAAGTATTGTGGCTGGATGATGACTGGACGGTTATCTCAGAAGATTTATCTTTATCAGCTCACTACGAAAATACAATTCTTATTACAGAAGGAAAACCTGAGCTTTTAACCTTAACCGAAAGTGAAAAAGCGGCAGGTGCTCTGAATCTATTTTAGAAACAAATCAATTAAGCAATTTTTCAGGAGGATTTGAAAATGTCAAAAGCAGACGTTATTGAAGTTGAAGGTGTTGTAGTAGATAAATTACCAAATGCATTTTTTAAAGTGCAGCTTGAAAATGGTCATGAAATTCTTGCTACAATTAGCGGTAAGTTAAGAATGAACTTTATTCGTATTTTACCAGGTGACAAAGTTACGATTGAGATGTCACCATATGATTTAACAAAAGGTCGTATTATCTGGAGAGATAAATAAACCTTAAAAATTACGTAAATTTCTTATTGACTTTTGGAAAGTGCATGTATATAATGTTATACGGACACTTTTGGAAAAGTACCCGGAAAACGGGTGACAACCCGTGTAAAATGGGGCTTTAAAGAGAAAGGAGGATTTGCTGTGAAGGTAAGATCATCAGTTAAACCTATTTGCGAAAAATGCAAAGTCATCAAAAGAAAAGGAAGCATCATGATTATTTGTGAAAATCCAAAACACAAACAGCGTCAGGGCTAATTCCTTTCAATGTCGTAACATATGCGACACAAACTCATTATGTGCGGCTGTAGCGTAATTTATTTGCGCTATTCATAATAAACAGAACGCAATCTGGTAGTGCGTTATTATACCGAGTGACGTATTACGAATTTGCAAAATATGGGAACCTATCTGTATGTACACATTTCAGGGCGTGCAACCGCAGCTGCATAGGGGTAGGGGTTCGGGAAAAAGGTATATTGGTTGCGAATATATCGTTACTATTAATCAGAAAAATATTATGGAGGTTATACACACATGGCTCGTATTGCAGGTGTAGATTTACCAAGAGAAAAACGTGTAGAAATCGGCTTGACTTATATCTATGGTATCGGAAGAGTAAGCTCTAACCGTATCCTTGAAGCTGCCGGTGTAGATCCTAGCACTCGTGTTAGAGATTTAACAGACGACGAAGTTAAGAGAATCAGTGCAGTTATTGATGAAACTCAGACTGTAGAAGGTGATTTACGTAGAGAAATCGCTTTAAATATTAAGAGACTTCAGGAAATTGGATGCTATCGTGGTATCCGTCATAGAAAAGGACTTCCAGTTCGTGGTCAGAAAACAAAGACTAACGCTAGAACTAGAAAAGGTCCTAAGAGAACAGTTGCAAATAAGAAGAAATAATAGGGCACTTAGTGCGTAAAATTTGAGAAAGTAGGTTAGTTTAAAATGGCTAAAAATGTTGCAAAAAAAGTAACTAAAAAGCGTGTAAAGAAAAACGTTGAACGCGGACAGGCACATATCCAGGCATCTTTTAACAACACAATCGTTACAATTACAGATGCACAGGGTAATGCTTTATCATGGGCAAGTGCTGGTGGTCTTGGATTTAGAGGTTCAAAGA
>JAFUPI010000053.1 GCA_017481285.1 Agathobacter sp.
ACCTTTTGTTGCCATTACGAATGGTCTGCTAAGCATATAATCACCAGCTATGATGTTTTCTTCTGAAGCAACAACTCCATTAATTGCCATAATTTCTACAGAGTCATCAATAACATCAAGAGAAATATATCCGATAGCACCAGGTGTATTTGCTACGGTAGAAAGAACGCCACCTGTAGAATCGATTTCCTGTGCATAATCACACGAATCTTCTACTTCCAGTAATTCCTCAAAAGCCCCTCTTGTACCAGATCCAGATTCACGTCCAACTACAACAATTGGTTCATTGTTGCCACCGACTTCACTCCAGTTTTTAATCTCGCCAGTATAAATTTTTGCCAACTGTTCAGAAGTAATATCTGTAGTTGTCACACCTTTGTTTACGATGACTGCGATACCATCAATCGCCACGATATTTTCCACTAAACCAGCATCCAATTCTTCCTGTTTCAATGCTCTGGATGAGTTACCAATATCTGATGTTCCATCGATTGCTGACTGAATACCTGTACCAGAACCCGTAAACTCAACATTTACGGTTACACCTGGATTTGCTGTCATAAAACCTTCCTTTAAAGCATTTGCCAACTTCTGCATAGATGTGCTTCCGTTTAAGGTAATTGTTCCACCTAAGTTTGTGTTTCCACCTTCTGTTCCATCTACATTTCCACCACATGCGGTAAGACTTCCTACCATAAGTGCTGCTGCAACCAAAAGAGTTGCAAATTTTTTGAAATTCTTCATTTTTTTCTCCTTTTGAAAAAATATTTAAAACGATTTGTTTTCGATTTACATACTAAATATAATTCCCCAAAGTAAAGTCCACTATCGCATTCAAGTAAAGAAAATGTAAAAACTATGTATTTTGTTCAAACTTTTTTCACAAGTGGCGGATATGATACTAACATCACAATATGCGTTTCACGGAAATTTTTAGGAAGGAGAAGTATATATTGTCAGACCAAATGATATTTAAACGTCACGAGGGTAAATATATGATTACCACAGACGATTATGAAACCATCAAGCAGGCATTCGCCGAACATATGAAAGCCGACAAACATGGAAAAAGTACCATTTGTAGTCTTTATTATGACACTCCGGACTTTCGTTTAATCCGTCGTTCCATTGAAAAACCTGTATATAAAGAAAAACTTCGTATTCGAAGCTACGGTGTAGCAACTCCGGATACCGATGTTTTTGTAGAATTAAAAAAGAAATACCAAAAAGTTGTATATAAAAGACGTATTTCGCTTCCTGAAAAAGATGCTATGAACTACTTGGAAACAGGACAAATTGAGCATCGCACTCAGGTGGTCAATGAAATTGATTATTTCAAATCCTTTTACCAGAATTTAGCTCCATCTATGCTTTTAATGTACGATCGAGAAGCCTACTATGGCAAAGAAGACAAGGATTTCCGTGTTACCTTTGATACCAATGTACTTTGGCGTAACTATGATTTGACTCTTAGTAAAGGGATTTATGGCCGACCTCTTTTAGAACCTAATATTGTACTCATGGAAGTGAAAACTTCAGAAGCGATACCACTATGGTTTGTAGAAATACTCAGTAAAAACAAACTTTATAAAACATCTTTTTCCAAATATGGAACCGCATACCGCACCTGGTTTCAGGAACGCAAGCAAGCAGATAATATCTTAAAACTTATGAATAAATAGAAAGGATTTATATTATGCTCGACACACTTTTTAAAGGATTATTTGAAACTTCAACCACTGCTTCCATTGCAGTCAATGACTTTTTGTTATGTATTATCGTATCTCTTTTTATCGGACTTTTCTTAGCATTAACCTATATTTATAAAAGCCGCTACACTAAAAGCTTTGTAGTTACCTTAGCAATACTGCCAGCTGTAGTATGTGTGGTTATTATGATGGTAAATGGAAATGTAGGTGCTGGTGTAGCAGTAGCAGGTGCATTCAGCTTGGTGCGTTTTCGTTCTGTACCTGGCACCGCCAGAGAAATCGGAACCATCTTTCTAGCCATGGGGGCAGGACTTATCGCAGGTATGGGTTACCTCGGATTTGCTGTATTATTTGCACTTGTGCTTGGTCTTTGCATGGTGCTTTATACGCAGCTTGGTTTTGGCAATGGCAAAAAAGCCTGCCCAGACAAAACCCTTCGCATTACCATTCCAGAGGATCTGAACTACAGTGAAGTGTTCACCGATTTGATGGAACAGTACACAAAACACTATGAATTAGTAAAAGTAAAAACCACAAACCTTGGAAGTCTTTTCAAACTTACTTACAATATAACTTTAAAAGACGTAACAAAAGAAAAAGAATTTATTGATCAACTACGTTGCAGAAATGGAAATTTAGAAATTTGTATGATGCGACAGGAAATCAACTCCCTTGAGCTATAATCTATCATCCACTTTCTTAATAAAAGACTATCTGAGAAAACTTCTGTTTTTCTCAGATAGTCTTTTTTATTGCTTAGTGGTATAATGATAATATATTCGTATTCGGAGGGGAAGTTTATGTTTACATTTACAAAAGATTGCTTAATTGGTGTTCCTGAAATCGATAATGAGCACAAACGATTGTTTGAATTAATCGGAGAAGTAGATGCTGCACTCAAAATGGATGCAGATTCTGTTTCTACAGCAATGGCTCTGCTCAATGAATTAAAACAATATGCAGTTACACATTTTGCACACGAAGAAGCATATATGGCAAGTATCCATGACCCAGAATTAGAACGCCAGCAGAAAGAGCATCAGGCATTTGTGGCCAAAGTAAATTCTTATCGTTTTTCTGATATTACAGATGAAACTGCAAAAGAATTAATTTTAGAATTACTAGAATATCTTTCTAAATGGCTAATGGGACATATCCTCGGCAGCGACATATTAATTGGCCAGTTTGAAGCAAATGCAAAACCAATGGCTCCTGTATTTACAGATAAATTTAAAACAGGAATCCCTATTGTCGACGAAGAACATAAGATGCTCTTTGATATCATTGCTAAAATTTATACTGCCATTGAAACAGAACTAATACATGACAAGTTCGACCTCATCCTAGATATTCTGGATGAATTAAAAGAATATACCCGTGTACATTTTGCGGACGAAGAAAACTACATGCGAGAAATTGGCTATGACGGGCTCGCACATCAGGAAATTCTACATCAAAAATTTATCGACACCTTGGAAGAACTAGACCTTAACGATGTGGATGATAATCAGGAATCCTACTTATATGAATTCTTAAATTTCCTACAGAATTGGCTGGTAAATCACATCTTGAAAGTAGATATGTTAATCCCACAGAAATAATAAAAAAGGCTCAGCATTTTGCTGAGCCTTTTCTAAACCAAACATGATTATAAGTTTGCTTTAATCTTTTCAATCATTTCCGCATATTCTTCTTCTGTTAAGTATTTGCGGTCTGGATTCATTGCAAATACGCCACCCCATTCAAATGGATCGTCTTCGTATTTTGGTACGAGATGCATATGTAAATGGCATCCTGTGTCACCGTAAGCACCATAGTTTACTTTCTTTGGATGGAATGCTGCGTGAAGTGCTTTTGCGGCACGAGCAACATCTGCCATAAATAAATTACGTTCTTCATCTGAAATGCTAACGATTTCACTTACATGATCTTTGTAAGCAACGATAACACGTCCTGGATGACTCTGTTCTTTGAAAAGGATGAGTTGGCTTACTTCTAAATCACAAATTTCGATGCCGAACTTGTCTAAAAGTTCACCTCTCATACAATATCCACAATTACAATCTTTCATGTTAAAATCCTCCAATACATTTGTGTAAGTTGATAATACTATATTACTCCCTTAAAATACTTTTTTCAATTATTATTCCGCTTCACGAATCAGTTTTCTAATTGGTAATACAGATGATGGAGCTACAGAAAGCTCATCCAATCCCATCTCAAGGAATTTCTGTGTTAATTCCTGATCTGCACCAAGTTCTCCACAGATACCTACCCATGCACCATGTGCATGACCAGCCTTAACTGTCATTTCAATCATGCGAAGGACAGCTGGATGATGTGCATCGTAGAACAAGTCTAATTTTTCATTCTGTCTGTCGATTGCTAAGGTGTACTGTGTTAAGTCGTTGGTTCCAATACTAAAGAAGTCAACAAGCTGTGCTAACTCCTCTGCCATCATAACAGAGGCTGGAGTTTCGATCATGATACCTTGCTCTGGCATTTTGTATTCAAGTCCTTCTGCCTTAAGTTCTGCTTCTACTTCTGCGACTACTTCTTTGATTTTTTCTACTTCCCATGGAGAGATAATCATTGGATACATGACAGAAAGATTTCCATGTACGGCTGCACGAAGCAAGGCTCGAATCTGTGTCTTGAATACTTCTGGCTGAGTTAAACAAATACGAATTGCGCGGTAGCCTAAAGCTGGATTTTCTTCTTTGTCCAATGCTAAGGATTCTGCCTGTTTATCTGCACCGATATCTAAGGTACGAATAATAACTTTCTTATCGCCCATAGCGGTGAGTACTTTTTTGTAAGCCTCATACTGTTCGTCTTCAGTTGGAAGATCAGGTCTGCCTAAGTACAAGAATTCACTACGGAATAAACCGATACCTTCTGCGTCATTTTCTAATACATATTCCACGTCTTCTACGCTTCCGATATTTGCATAAAGATGTACATGCTGTCCGCTCTTCGTTACTGTCTCCTGTCCCTTTAAGGTTTCTAACATACGGCGTTTTTCTAATTCAGCAGCAATGCGAATGTCAGCTTCTTTTACTACTTCTTCTGTAGGATTAAAAATAACTTCACCATTGATACCATCTACGATAGCTTCCATACCAGTCTCAAGTTCTGACAATTCTACTGGTGTCATAACAAGCGCTGGAATATTCATCATACGAGCCAGAATTGCTGTGTGGGAATTCGTAGAACCATGTACCGTTACGAAACCTAAAATTTTACTCTTATCCATCTGTACGGTTTCACTTGGAGATAAATCATCTGCAATGATAATAGATGCACTATCCAAGCTTACATCCGCCTGTCCTGTTAATACACGGATTACGCGACCTGAAATATCCAATACGTCTGCAGCTCTGGCTTTCATGTAATCATCATCCATGCTTGCAAAAATCTGAGAGAAAGTATCTCCTGTCATTTTTACTGCAAATTCGCCATTCATACTATCATCACGAATCATGTTAAAGATAGAATCCAAATATTCTTCATCTTCCAACATCATCTGATGAACTTCGAAGATTGCTGCACTTTCTTCTCCAACTTCTACTAATGCTTTTTCATAAAGTTTTCCGATCTGAGCTTTCGCTATTTCAATTGCTTCTGTCACGCGAGCTACTTCTGCTTCTACATCTGCTACAGTTGCATCTGTAATAGCTACTTCCTGTTTGTCCATTACTAAAATAGGTCCACGTGCAATTGCTTTATAAACCGTTTTACCCTTTACATTAATCATTGCCATATACTACTTCCCCCGCTTTAATAATATATTTGATTTCCAAATCCTCATCCAATAATACTACATCCGCCTGCTTGCCTTCTGTTAAGCTTCCATATTTATCATAAATACCGATTGCTTTTGTAGGATTCATGGTTGCACATTTCACTGCACTTTCCAATGGGATTCCCATCTCTTTTACTGCCTTACGCATACATTTCATAAGGTTGGTTACGGAACCAGCAATATTTCCAAGTTCAGTCAAAATCGCAAGATTTCCTTTTACTGTTACATCCTGTCCGCCCAAAGAATACTGTCCATCTTCCAAGCCACAAGCTTCCATACTATCACTAATCAAAACGATTCTGTCATCCCCAAACATTTTAAATGTGGTACGAACGGTAGATGGATGGCTGTGAATACCATCACAAATCAATTCTACCATTACCTGTTCGTTATCACAGGCTGCACCGATTACACCTGGTGCTCTATGTGTGTAAGGTGGCATTGCATTATAAAGATGTGTTACATGCTTAGCACCTTTCGCAATCGCTTCTGTTGCTATATCCCAATCTGCCGCGGTATGTGCAATAGACACGGTTACCTTGTCAGAAATTCTTTCGATACATTCCATTGCTCCTTCTACTTCTGGAGCAATATCACAGAGTTTAATCAAACCATTTGCAACTGTTTGTAAACGTTCAAACATATCTGCATCTGGTTTATGAATGTACTCTCCATTCTGTGCGCCCTTTTTCTCCATAGAGATAAATGGGCCTTCCATATTGATACCAACCAAAGTAGCACCTTTGTCGCTCTTATAGTCAGCCGCGTTCGCAAAAATCTGAGTTAACTGTTCTTCTGAAAATGTCATAGATGCTGGACAAATTGTGGTTACACCATTACTAAGCTCGTATTCTGCCATTTTTTCTAGGGCTTCTGGTGTTCCATCACAAAAATCATATCCTACACATCCGTGAAAATGACTATCTGTAAGTCCTGGAATTACATAGTATCCAGTTGCGTCGATAATATTTCCGTTCCCTGTAGAGGAAATCTTATCTCCGTCTATACACAAATTCTTTTCCACAAATTTTCCATCTTCTGTAAAAACTTTACCATTTTTAATAATCATTTCTTTTCCCTTCCCTCTACTCTTTTTTCTTTTTATTGTATCATACTTATTGCAATTTCTAAACCATTATTTTTAGAAAAGAAGTGGGATGTCT
>JAFUPI010000007.1 GCA_017481285.1 Agathobacter sp.
AACCGGGATTATTCATTATCGTTTGCTTCGACAGGATGATAAAACCACTTTCCTGTTATTTCGAAAACTCCAATTAGCAGCATATTTACAAGACCCAAACGTGCAAAGCATATTAAAGGCAAATGATTATGAAGATTTATCCCTGGGCGGTATCTTAAGAACGTTTCAATGCCGTTATCAGACATATATGAATCAAGGAGAAGGCTTCCCTCATGAAATGGGTCTTCTCCTTGGCTATCCGGTGGAAGATGTGACGGGCTTTATAGAACACAAAGGGAAAAATTATCTTTATGCTGGATATTGGAAGGTTTATGAGGACGTGGTTTCCAAGATGAAACTTTTTGAAGCATATGAGAACGCTAAGGAAGAGCTGATTGTTTTGTTGGCAAATGGACATTCCATTCGATCCATTGTTCAATTATATCGAGCGGCGTACGTGTAGAATTATAAAGGAGAGTAGAAAAGGATGAATGTTAAGAAAATGGTTTATATCATATTAGGCGGTGTTGGTTTAATACTTGGAACGATTGGCTCGGTAGTTCCTGTCCTTCCGACATTTCCATTTTTATTGATGGCTGCTTTTTGTTTTGGAAAAAGTTCTGAAAAACTGCATAACTGGTTTACCAATACCAAGCTTTACAAAGATAATTTGGAAAGCTATGTAGCGGGTAAGGGCATGACCTGGAAAACGAAAATGCGTATTATGATTACGGTAACTGTTCTTATGTCTATTGGATTTATTATGATGAGCAGAGTGCCTGTTGGAAGAATCATTCTAGCGGGGGTATGGTTATTTCATATCATTTATTTCATTTTTGGTGTGAAGACATTGAAAGAGGCTAAAGCATAGCCTCTTTTTTGTCGATATATATACCAAAGAGAATAGGATTACCACAAGATGTGGGCAGTTTCGTAGAAACTGTGAAAGGAGGTAACAAGGATGTTGCAAAGTATTCAGTATGTGGGTAGTGGACCACCAACTTATGTATATTCTCAGAAAGCAGTAGGTGCAAGCGGTGAATATTATCATGTGTTTGCGGCTGAAACAAGGGGGTATGACGGTCGAAGAGAACGTAAAGAGAAAGAAGAACGCCTTTTTTCCAAGGAGTTGGAAAAAGAAAGTGCTGAATTAGAAGAGTTTAAGATTTTGGATAATAAGGCACAGGACATTCAGGAAGTATATCAAAGAGAATATGGAAGGAGAGAATCATTCTTATGGAAACAGAGATGATTTAGAACACCTCAGAGGTTTGCGGGCAATCTGGGGTGTTTTTTTATTTGTGGAAATGGTATAATAGTCACATGATGAATACAGTATATAAAATTATAGCTTCCGGTCTGGTACAGGGGATTGGTTTTCGCCCATTTGTAGCAGAGCTGGCAGAGTCGCTAAACTTAGCGGGACAAGTAAAGAATTTGGGAGGCATTGTGGAAATCATTGTCTCTGGAGATAAGAAGGCGGTGGATGCATTTGTCCAGCGTCTTAAGTGCGTTTCAGAAACCGGAGAATTACCTGGCTGTAGAATAGATGAATTGGATGTGGAAGAAATTGACGAGGAGTTCCCCGATTGGAAATTTCACATTGTAGAAAGTGGTAATGGGCGTGAAGTGCGACGTTTTCTGCCGGTAGATTTACCTACTTGTGATCGATGCGTAGCAGAAATGCATGATCCGAGCAATCGCAGATATCGTTATCCATTTATCAGTTGTACCGCCTGTGGTCCACGTTTTTCGATTCAGAAAAATGTGCCTTATGATAGGGAAACGATTACAATGGATGTTTTTCCGATGTGTGATGCGTGTAAAAAGGAATATACGGAAAAAGGAAATATTCGTCGTCATGCACAAACGATTGCGTGTAAGGATTGCGGGCCAAGCTTGCGATATGTTGCGGTCAAAGATGCAGTGAAAACGGAAGAAGATAGCATGCAGCATTTCCTGCAAATTTCCGATGAGAAGAAGGCGATTTCTGAAGCAGTTCAAGCTTTACTTCAAGGAAAAATCGGTGCTATTAAGGATATTGGGGGCTATCATTTTGCATTCTCACCAATGAATTCCCAGACGGCAAGCCGGTTACGAGAGTTTAAGAATCGTGATAAGAAACCATTTGCAGTTATGTTTTTAAATTTAGATGAGGTTCGGGAATATTGTGAAGTATCTGAGAAAGAAGCTGCACTTTTGGAGTCCTCTGCAAGACCAATCGTACTTTTGAAAAAGAAAAAAGATTTCGTGCCAGAGATATGTGGAGAAAGCGATCGAATCGGCGCTCTTCTTCCATGTAATCCGTTGCAGATATTGTTGTTAGAAGAAACGGGGCCATTGGTAATGACCAGCGGAAACCGCGGTGGAGAACCAATTATTATTTCAGAAGAAGAGATGATGCAGCATATCGGAAAAGGTATTGATTTTATGCTGACACATGACAGAGAGATTCTGACGCCTTTGGATGATAGTATTTATCAGGTGACAGAAATAGAGCATCGAGGTGGATGTATTCTTGAAAATGATGACAGGATACAATTGATTCGTCGTGCCAGAGGTCTGGTACCAGAACCAATTCACCTACACCGAAGATTAACGAAGGATACCTTTGCGGCAGGCGGCGATTTAAAAGCTGTTTTTGCTTTGGGAAGAGATGAATTGGTTTATTTAAGTCAGTATTTTGGAGATTTGGAAGATGTTCGGTGTATGGAAAGCCGTGAAAAAGGACTTAGACGTATGCAGCAGCTTTTGGAAATTTCTCCAGAAATCAGAGTAGGAGATTTGCATCCGGCATATGTATCTGCTCAAAATACCCAGAAGAAAATCCAGCATCATCATGCACATGTGGCATCTGTCATTGCGGAGCATGGATTAGAAGGAAAAGTATTGGGTGTCGCTTGTGATGGCACTGGATTTGGCACAGATGATACCATTTGGGGCAGTGAATTTTTATTATGTGAAGATGAAAAAATGACACGAGCTGGACATTTTTCTGCTGTGAAATTGGTTGGCGGCGATGCGAGTGCAAAGCAGGCAGATATGACACTTTACTCCTATATGCTGGAGGCAAGAGAGCGTGGATATGATGTGGAGGACTTTTTCAAGGAATGTGAGAAGGCTTGCACTGATATCCAGGGAAATCTAGACGAGGCTGCAATGCAGAAACTGAAATTACAGGAAATGGCCTGGAAGCAGAATATCAATACTGCAATTTCTTCTTCCATGGGTCGTTTATTTGATGCTGCTGCAGCACTATTGGATATTTGTCATTACAACTCTTACGAGGGTGAATGTGCAATCCTTTTGGAGCAGGCTGCACATGTTGGCAAAGCAGAAATGGATAGCATGTCAAAAACAGAAGTAAATATGCTCCAGAAGATAATTAAAATAGTCTATGTAAAAATAGATAATTTCTGGCAGGCCAATAGTGTGAAACTTTTGGTAGATTTATATCGTTTCAAGAAACAGTATTCCAAAGAGGTTTTGGCGTATTTGTTCCATCACGCAGTTGCCACGGTGCTTGTGGAAATGGCAGATCAAATTTGTGAAGAAGAGGATGTAAACCAAATAGCACTTAGCGGTGGAACATTTATCAATCGTATTCTTTTGACTGAGGTAATTTGCGGATTGTATCAGAGGGACAGAAGCGTTTATACGAATGAAAAAGTACCTTGCGGAGATGGTGGAATCGCTTTGGGCCAGATGTATTTGGCTACATTTCCAGATTAGTTTTATGCAATTCATTATAGATATGTTTGACATTACAAAACTATCGTCTTATAATATATTCATATCGTGGGAGAGGTGGATGATGCACCACCTCTCTCTATTTTTTAGGTAAAGATTCGATAGGAGTAATTGACTATGATTTTTGGAAAACACATCAATCGTTATTATTTGAAATATGCAGGATGGCTGGTGTTAGGTCTGATTGCCCTTGTGGTAGTAGACTGGTTCCAGCTGGTTATTCCAAATATGTACCAGATGGTTA
>JAFUPI010000008.1 GCA_017481285.1 Agathobacter sp.
ACATAAGAGAAACTACGAAATCCTCGTAAGGTTGTCTTTTTGCACACGGACAAAGTGGCGCAGATTGTAAAACTTTTGACAGACAGAATAAATCATAAAAGCAAGCAGAGTGCTTCTTAGAAATAAAGCGTTTTTCTTAACTGAGAGAAAATGCACACAAAATATAGAGACCTATATATTTCGAAATATAAAAATAAGGCTGCCACAAATTTATATTTGCGACAGCCCTTATTCTAGTATTTTGGTTCGTATGCTTTTTTCTCAATACTTATGTCGGATATGACTCCATTCCAGAAGGTGATGCTTACAAAATGGATTTCACCTTCGCCGTAATATGACCATTCGTAGTTATCATAATAATATCCTTCTTCCTCATGATCCTCATAATGATAATATGGAAGACCAAAGTATGCTTCTAATTCCTCGTAACTACTCTCGAAAGAAAGATTATCTCCAAACACAAAATCTGGAGCAATTTCTTCATCGGAATATGCTGCATCATTTCCAAGATATAAATAATCTACGATACATTGCTCCAATGGAAGGTCCTCGTCCGTATGGTTATTAACACGAATCATCCCCGCCAAATATCCATCCGCGTCGTTTAGATTCAATAGTTCTTCGTATTCTGCTGGGAATGTGTAGGATTCATCATACTCCTCTTCCAAGAAGAATCCCATCTTGGCAATTTCCTGGTAAGTCGTTGGCAGTGTATATGTCACCCCATTATATGAAAACGTATTGAACCCTTCTGGCAATGGCTGCGTATCATCCCCTATATACTCTCCATAACCACTATTTTCATACTTTTCGGTCCCTATCCAATCCTCCTCATACCAGTTTTCTTCATACATATCATAGATGCCTGAAGTCGTACGAAACATCACAAAAACGGCTGCAATTTGTGTTACAAGTATTACACAAACTAAAATTAGAATCAGTTTTTTCCCTTTTTTTGAACCGGCTTGTTTCTGATAACGTTCCGCAGCCTTCTCATACTTCTTGGTCTGCTTATATGTATTATGCTGATAACTATCTCCTTCCGGACTTTCATAAGTGCGAGAGGCACTTCCGGTTTTGCGTGCTTTATTATATTCTTCAGCAGTCTCATAAATCGGTCTGCCAAATTCATCATATTTTGCCATGACAAAATCTCCCTTTTCATTTGCAATCAAATTTTCCTATTTTTATCCTATCACTAGCGTACTTGTTTTACAACCAAAACCTTGTTTCCAATCTCTATCATATTATCCGTTGTCGCATGGTATTTCTTTGCAACGTCCCACAAATCCTCTCCTTCGCGACGGACATATCCTATCATGCCTGGTTGTTTTTCCAACGCTCCCATATCCAATGGTTCTTCCTCGATATCTACAATGTTTGAAATATAGTCATGATTCAACGCCAGTATTGAAATCTGTATCAGTGCTTTGACCTCATATTCCGAATTATCCAAAAGATTTACCTGCAACTGTTCTATGCTGCTACTCATCCAATAATGGGAGCTCTCCGAAAAACCGTCCACTTCTACAAACTGTTCAAATGGTATGTGACTACTTGTATGCGCATATGGCATAGCATCTTCCGCCGTATTATACAGAATATGTACATTCAGAACACCTTCCACCTGGATTCCATTCTCCCTTTTCTGAACACGGTCGATGGTGACATTCCCGCTACTCCCACAGATTTGCAAGATTTTCTGCTGATTCACTTCTAGCTGTTCCTGTTCCATAAGACGTATCTTAGATACATTCTTCATCAAAAGCTGACTAATCGGAACAGACTCTCTTTCCATCAAAAGCTCCTTGTCTAATGCATACGCATCCTGCAGCACCTGACAGTTCTCCTCCCGATAAATCTGTATTTCTACTGAAAAAATCATATCGAAACCTAACATGCGATTTTCTCCGTCATAATCTCCTCTTGGCTCCACCTCTACCTCTAACGGAACAATCTTCGCCCAGAATATTTCATCCCCACGCAACGTATTTACATCAATCTCTCCACTAAGCGGAACCGTCGTTTCATAACACTCATATTCTCCTGTACTTTCACTGCGATACAACACCCAAACCTGTGCATCCATTTTTACTAGAGCTGTATCATCCTGCAAGATAATTTCCTCATTTCGAAAATCCACTTGATAAAACGTCAGTTGTCCAATATTCGATCTTGCATTCGGTAACAGCAGCTCTTTCTGCATACGCAACTGATTTTTTGCATTCTCTACCAGACAAAGCATCGAAACTTCCATTTCTTTCTGCTCGTATCCTGGTTCAAAAATACCACAGACAAATCCTAAATCCTCTTCTTCTAAATTTCTCGCCATCACATTTATAACTGCACGGATAGCTAATTTACGAGAGTTGATAATACCTACGGATAAATCCTCTATTTCCATATCAACTGTCACATCATCGCCATCTTCGACCTCATCCATAACGATTTTTTCCTGAAACGGCACTTCTCCGTTCACACTTTCCAAACGATGGTTTTCATCATCGCTTTGATATAACACCGAAAAATGAAGTTTCCCCGTAATCCAAAGCCCTTGATTTCCAGCCTTCACATCCTCCACCAAGACATTTCCCTTGGAATAAATAACACGCACCACATCTGGTTTATTATCTCTTACAATATAATCATCATCCATGGTAATCTGTGAAAAACTCTTCGCCTTTTCTATGAGTTGTGTACATATATGTCTGTTTAATTCCATAGAATCCCCCTCACTACAATAGAATGTCTATGAAATAGATATGCAGGTGCCTACGATTTTATGCTTTTTTAATTGCTTTTCTAAATCTCTTTTTGTATAATATGGTGTAATTGTGAAATTTTACATGGGAAATTCGAGGTAAACAGATGAGAACAATATTAACATTCGGATTCATATTTTTATATTTATTAGTAGGTTATATTCCACTTGGAATTTTTTGGCTTTATGGGAAATTCGTTGACCAGAAAAAAGCGGACTTGATACAGCTTCGTATGATTCAGTGGGTATTCCGAGTACTTCATGTACTGGCAGGCATTCGCGTAACGGTTATCGGAGAAGAAAACATCCCAAGAGATGAGGCCGTACTTTATGTCGCAAACCACAGAAGTATGGTTGACATCGTAATCACCTATGCAAGATGTCCAGGACTTACTGGTTTCGTTGCAAAAGACGTCGTAAACAAAGTCCCTGCACTTCGTGCTTGGATGAAACGTTTACACTGTGAATTCTTAAATCGTGAAGATATCAAAGAGGGATTAAAAACCATCTTAAACTGTATTGAAAAAGTGAAAAATGGAATTTCCATTTTCATCTTCCCAGAAGGAACTAGAAATAAAAACAAAGAAGATGCCACCGATATTGGTGAATTTAAAGATGGAAGTTTTAAAATTGCTTCCAAAACCGGCTGCAAAATCGTTCCTGTAGCAATTACTGGAACCAACAAGATTTTTGAGGACCACTTCCCAACTATCAAAGCAGCTGATATAATTCTTGAATACGGCAAACCAGTTACATTCAAAGAATTAGATAAAGAAGACCAGAAGCATATCGGTGCTTATTTCCAGAATACGATTCAGGGAATGCTGATAGCACACCAGAACTTATAAAGAATTAAAAAAGAACATAATGGTCGCTGTACTAACGTAAGGCTTCCCATTATGTTCTTTTATTTTATGTTTGATATGCAATTTAAGCACAAGCTGGCCCAAAATTATTTCAATATACAAATACTCTTTGCTGGCAAAGTCAGCACGCCATCTTTTAATGTGATTTCTTCACCCTGTATGGTTAAATATCCACGAATTTTCATTTCAGCGATTTCGCTATCCGTCAGTGTAATCTGCACTTCTGCATCCTTATTATTAATTGCAATCGCAATGGTGCTTCCTTCGTAAGTTTTCGTCATTACTCCATAAGAATCTGTACACAGTGCATCAATTTTCTTAATCTCACCACGTGCGATTTCTGGATTTTCGTTACGCAGACGAATCGCATGTCTGTAGTAATTTAAGAGAGAGTGTCCATCCTTTAACTGTTCATCCACCGCTTCAAAAGATGAGGTAATACTCAAATTACAGTTTGGTGGTCCATCGGTAGTACCAGCTCTTACAATATCTGACCAGTACATAGGCAGACGTTTGTTTTCGTCTTTGTCACTCATACTGTTCATACCGATTTCTTCCCCATAATATACGAATGGGCTACCATTCATCATCATCATGAGACCTGCGGCCATCTTCATATTTGTTTCGTTGTTTACACATACTTCTGCCACACGTCCCATATCATGGTTGGTTAAAAATGGAGCATCGATATAATCTGGATTCTGTTCTGAGAAACGTTTATCGTACGAAAGTAACTGATCGATATATTCTCCTGGTGCCATATATCCTTTAGCAGCTTTGAACAACATACCCGTCTGCTGTCCTGCATCAAAGTTAAACATACTTGGGGTCTTGCTTCCATAATACTGTGCAATGGTTCCCAAAGGCTCAAAAGCCTCAGATACCATGTAGAAGTCTGGATTTAACTTGGTACATTCGGTATAAAGCCAATTTAACACTTCGTTATTTGCCTCTACACCAGCTCTGTCATAGTAGCGAACCGCATCCATTCGGAAACCGTCTACACCTTTATCAATCCAGAATTTTGCAATTTCCTGAATTTCTTTACGAACTGCCTCGCTTTGCAGATTTAAATCTGGCATGCCTGACCAAAACGCACCTTCATAATACCAGTCTGTTCCTGAAACTGCATAATAGGTAGATGCTTCTTTTTCTTTTGAAAAATGGTAATAGTCTACATATGGACATTCTGCCAAATCAGGCTCTTGACCCTCTTCCAAACCTCTCAAATATTCACAAGCCTGGGTAAACCAAGGATGCTCAGAAGAACTATGATTAATCGCAAGGTCAATCACTACATTGATTCCACGGTCATGACATTCCTTCACCAGCTCCTCGAAATCTTCCATAGTACCGTAGGTTTCATCAATCGCACAATAATCCGTTGCGTCATACTTGTGATAGGTTGGCGATGGCATAATCGGCATAAGCCAAATCCCGTTAAATCCCATGTATTCTACATAATCTAATTTCTCAATGACACCCTGTAAATCACCAATACAATCTCCATCGGAATCATAGAAAGAATATACAAAGATTTCATAATAGTTACGATAGTTGTCATCTATAATATTTAAGTCCTGGTAATAGTCGTATTCGATTACATTTTCTACAACCTGGCTGCCTTCGTCCTGCTTCTTCTGTTCACAGCCTGTAAGCATGCTTGCAAACATTGCAGTCACAAGCAGAAGACTTATTATTTTCTTTTTCATAATATCCTCCAAATAAAAAACTACCACAAACACGTGGTGCTTGTGGTAGTCATTATCATGCATATTAGCCTTTAACCGCTCCTGATACCCCTTCAACATAACATTTCTGAGTCAACAAGAACAAGATAGAAATTGGAATAGAGATAAGTACACAACCCGCATAGAACTGCGTGTAGTATGTCTGAATATATTCTTTTTCTAACATCGTCCACAAACCAATTGCAATTGTGTAATATCTTGTATCCTGTCCCATGATAACCTTAGCAAAGATATAGTCTGTCCAAGGTCCCATGAATGCTGTTAACAGAGTATGAGTGATGATTGGTTTTGACATTGGTAATGTAATATGGATGAATGTTTCCCATTTAGAAGCACCATCGATATATGCAGCTTCGTCAATCGTCTTTGGAATGGTATCAAAGAAACCTTTCGCCATGTAGAAGCCTAGCCCGGCACCACCGGAATAACACAATATCAACGCAATCTGTTTTAAGAGACCTGTTTCAAGGAAACCAAGGCCTTTTAAGATATAGTAAATCGCAAACATTGACATGAAGCCTGGGAACATACCAAGGATTAATGCAACGTTCATGAATGGTTTACGCATTTTGAAACGTAAACGGCTCATACAGTAAGATACTGCGATTACCATAAAACCTGAAATAAGCATTGTAAATAATGCAATTACAAGTGTATTTAAGAACCACTGTTTGAAATCCAAACCACCCAAATTGTTCTTAAATAAATTTACATAGTTATCTAATGTAAATTCCTTTGGAATAATGTAACTCTTATAGGAACCGCCTTCCTTACGTAAAGAGGTAAGAACTACATAAACAATAGGTAAAACCCAAATAACACTAAGTACAGCAAGCAGAATGTGGCAGGCTGTATTGGTAATAAATCGTTTTGCTTTCATTATTGGAACGCCCCCTCATCTTTGTATGAAGCAGTGTTACGATATGTAATCAACGATACCGTTGCAAGAACGATAAATGTTAAAATACCGATAACAGCTCCTAAGTTGTAGTCCTTCTGTTCCAATGTTAATTTATATAACCATGTAACAAGAAGGTCCGTGTCGCCTGCGAAATAGTAATTTACGTTAGTTGGGCCACCGCCTGATAATAAGTAAATTACGTTAAAGTTGTTAATATTACCTGTGAATGAGGTAATAAGGTTTGGAGTCATAACGAAAATCATGTATGGCATTGTGATTTTCCAGAAAATGGTAAATGCATTTGCGCCATCGATTTTCGCAGCTTCGTATAATTCACCTGGAATGTTCTGTAAAATACCAGTTGTAGATAACATGGTAAATGGAACACCAATCCAGAAGTTAATACAAATAATAACAATCTTTGCAAGTGTTGGATCTGTAAAGAAATAAATCGGACTATCGATAAGTTTCCATTCATCCATCAAAAGTACATTGATAGGGCCACCGCCTGCAAAAATAGTTTTCATACTAAGTAATGTTACGAACTGAGGTACTGCAATAGAGATTACGAACATAAATCTCCAGAATCCTTTGATTCTAGTACCTTTTCTATTGATTAACAGAGCAAGTACCAAACCACCTACATAACAGGTTACGGTTGCGAATACTGCCCAAATTAATGTCCAACCTAATACAGGCCAGAATGTGCCAGCCAATTTGCCAGATGTTGCAAAAAATGCTGCAAAGTTATCCAAGCCAACCCAGTCAAATAAGTTTCCTGGTGGCTGATGATCTCTGTCGTAGTTTGTAAACGCTACTAAAATTGTATAAATAAGTGGCACGATTGTAAATACAAGCACACCTACAATAGGGAATGCCATCATTACTACGTGTAAATTTTCTTCTTTAATGGAATGTAAGTCATCTCTAAATGTAGGTACTTTCATCCCTTTTTCTTTACGATACTGTGTTGCAAATGCACTCTTTAATGACATGCATGCAAAGAATACAACTGCAATCGTAAGCATAACTGTTGTTACACCAAATAATAAGCAAAGCATAGAGTTATCGCCTAAGGTATATTCATAAATACCTAATTCGTCATTCCACACTTCTTCCTGCATAGCAGTACCAAGTGTAACCATATCTCCAAGCGCACCAATACCGAACGTAATCATATAAACAAGGTAACCGATTTCAATTGCAAGAAAAGCCACGCCTCTTACAATCTGCTTATTTAAAAGATTACCAAGACCAAATACAAAAAGAGATGCCTTTGTAATCGCATTTCCTTTTGCAAAACACTGGCCTATTGTAGCATCAGAAGGTTTGGAAAAACGATGTTCTGTTTTCTTTTTATTAAAGATTCCCATGAAAACCTCCTACTTTTATATCAGAATATATACTTCTGATAAAATAGAAAAAAGGCCTACCGCCCTTCTCCCTAAAATGGTAAGAAACAACAGGGATACGATTTGTATCCCTGTTGTAAAATACTGATTTTATTCAGCACATAAAGCACTTACGAAAGTATCTAACCATGACTGAGCTGTTGCTTCTGTAAGTTCACCATTAAGGATTGCTGTTTTAATTGTTCCAGCATAGTTCCAGTATCTTCCACCGAATGTTGGATCTGTTGGCTGAGCTACTGAGCAGTTGTTAGCTTCTGCTACGATTACAGCTGCGACCATATCGTTCTTAACTGCATCTGTTTCAGCTGCTGCTTTGTTTGTAGGAACTGTACCTGTTGCTGTGAAACGAGCGATCTGCTGTTCTTCTGATCCAAGGAAAGCTGCGAATTCTGTAGCTGCTTTGATGTTCTTAGACTGAGCGTTAACACCGATAGCTTTTGAGCCATAGAAGCCTTTCATCTGAACTTCTTTGCCGCCAACTGTGTATGTAGGAATTGTAGCTACACCAAGGTCATCACCTAATTCTGTTTTGTATGTTTCGTAGTTCCAAGAACCATCGAACCAAGCTGCAAGTTTGTGTTCTTTAATTAATTCAACTTCGCCTGTTTCTGTGTTAACTTTTGATTTGTTGTTAAGCATGTTGATGAGGTATTTTGTAACTTCAACACCTGTAGCGTTGTTCCAGTCACAACCTGCTTCTAAGTTGTCACCAGCTGGTCCGAATACTGATAAGCCAGCGCCATAGTACCAAGCACCAAGTTTCCAGCCGCCGCCGTCGTCAAATTTGAAGTTGAACACGCCATCGCCAAGGTCTTTAGCAAGGATTGTATCAAGAGATTTTACTTCGTCAGCGTTAAATAATGTTTTGTCATAGTACATGAAGAATGTGTTGTGTGTAAATGGAATACCATATAAAGCGCC
>JAFUPI010000054.1 GCA_017481285.1 Agathobacter sp.
AAACTGTACGATATTAAAATGCAATGCCGCAAAAACCAGGGCAGAAATCACCACTGCTGGCCACATGCTCATTCTTCTGCGAAGTCTACCATAGACAACCCCACGGTGCAGAAGTTCTTCCAAAAATGGTGTAATCAAAGCAGAACCCAAAAGTTCCCAACCGATAGTGCTTCCATAAAAAGCATCATTGGCATTCTGATACTCCTCCGACATGGAAACGAGTGGCGACATCGAAATGATATTATTGAGAGAAACAGAAAGACAAATCGTAATTCCAATGATAGCCAAAATCTGTTTTACTTCTTGCACAGAAATCGGACTTTTCACACCGAATTTTCCAGTCAGCATCAAATCTCTTTTATAATCCATATATACAACAGGAATTGCCACAACACTACCCACTATTTTACAAAGCATGTAATTTTCAATACTTGTGCCGAAAATCAGTTGTGCAACAAACATACCTATCGTAATCGCTGCATAATACATGAGTACTGGATATGCAATTTCCCAAATCCTGTTTGCAAAATTTACTTCTCTTTTCAAACTCGGTTCCTTTCTATCCTTCCAGTTTTCTAAGGATATCTTCCTCTCTGCCACATGCCAACAGTTCTTTCTTCAACTGTGCTACTGTCTTACCCCAAACTGGATGTCTACGACCCGGACAAAGCTGTGACAACGGTTCTAATACAAACATACGATTCTCCATATCTGCATGTGGAATCGTCAGAGTCTTACTATTATAAATATAATCATCGAAAAATACGATATCCATGTCAATTGGTCTTGGACCCCAACGAACACTTCTGTCTCGCTCGAAATAATCCTCAATTTCATGAATATATGTGACCAATTCTTCTGGATCCATATAGGTTTCCATTTCCAAACAACCATTCACAAAATCATTCTGTTCCACTGGTCCATAAGGTTTTGTTACGAACAATTCGGATATCTTCACATTTCGAATTGCATACGGATCCTTTAGCATTGTAATTGCTTCATTGATATGTCCCGTTGGATTGCCCATATTGGAACCAAATGACAAGTACACCGTATGCCATTCTCTATAAATCGTAACCGAAATATCTTCTGGCACATAAGTAAGTGGTGCATGAGGCTTGCGAACCTCCAGCTCCATTGCTTCAATCGTCGGAAAGTTTACAATGATTTCCTGCACCGTATATTCCGCAGCTGCTTCAATGGTATCAAATACTTTTTCCGCAAATACCTCTGCCAAAAAGATACATACTTTATCATAATTAATCGTATCTTCCAATTCATCAGTAAGTCCGGCTTTTCTCATATCCACATAAACCTTGGCATTGAGATAAAAGTCCTGACCATTTTTCTTTTCTTCCTCTAACACACCATGATAAGCAAATACTTTCATGTTGGTTACTTTAATAAAATCACTTGTTCTTCTCATTACAACTAGCCTCTTCTATATATTGCTTTCGCCATCTGAATGGCACGATAATTTTCTTTGACATCATGAACTCTTACAAATCCACAGCCCTGCTGTACTGCAGCAACTGTAGTTACTAAGGTTCCTTCCAAACGCTCCTCGCTTGGCAAATCCAGAGTAAGCCCAATCACAGACTTTCGCGAAGCACCTAGTAACACCGGATACCCCAGAGTCTTTATCTTGCTTAGATTACGAAGCATCTCTATATTCTGCTCATAAGTCTTGGCGAAGCCTACACCTGGATCTAATATGATTCTATCACTGGAAATCCCTGCATTTTCTGCAATTGCAAGACTCTCCTTTAAATCAGCGATAACGTCTTCCTTAACATTTGTATAATCCATATTCGAACGGTTATGCATCAGACAACAAGCAACGTTATTTTTTGCGATAATCTCTGCCATACGCACATCCGCTTTCAGCCCCCAGATATCATTGAGAAGGTCTGCTCCAGCTTTGATTGCAGCTTC
>JAFUPI010000055.1 GCA_017481285.1 Agathobacter sp.
AGAACAAATGGTTAATTCATCAATTGCACGAGTCATACCCACATAAAACAAGCGGCGTTCCTCTTCAATATCTTTGTCCAAAACAGCCTTCTTGTATGGGGTAATGCCCTGGTTTGCATCAATGATAAAAACTGATTTAAACTCCAGGCCTTTGGCACTATGCAAAGTGGATAAGGTTACTGCATTTGGGTTTTCCTGCTTCTTTTTCGCTTTTTCACGAAGTTCTTCAGTATATTCCTTAATATGAAGTTCCCAAGCCTGATAATTTTGAAATCCTTTTGCACTGGCCTGTAATTCGTCCAGCACATCACACAAATCTTCTTTGTTTAAGTTACGATACTGGGCATATTCTATAATGTAATCATCATAACCGATTCCATGGCGAATATAATTGATCGCTGCATATGGTGCCATTTTCTCCAACATCTTAATATCATAATGCAGTTTCTCAATTCGCTCTGCAATCCACGGCTGCTCATCGTACATCTTTTCCCACTCATCAAAAGCCACCTGAGATTCACAAAGGGAATCACGGCCAATATAACGCTTCGGCTTATTTAAAATCATCAGAAAATCCTTACGAGCACGGCTCCCTTGTGCAATATCAATATAGGCACGGATATCCTTCGCAATCCAATGGTCATAGAGATTCGGAATCTGGTCACGCGTTTTAAAGTCCACATTATACGCCATCAACTGTTCCATAAGATAGCGTGGCTGCATATTCGTGCGAAATAGAATCGCAATATCGGATAAAGCATATCCTTTTTGCAGGCATGCCTCTATTTCCTTAATGATAAAAAGAATTTCATCTCTCTGTGTATTGAATTGCTCAAAACGAACACAGCCTTCCTTCTTCCATGCCACAACCTTCTTAGAAAATCGCTCCTTATTATGAGCAATCAGTTTCTGCGAAAGCTCCACCACATCTTTCGGGCAGCGGTAATTCACATCCAATTGTATCTGCTTTACCTCTGGATAATCCTTGGGCACATGGAGCATAATTTCTGGTTTCGAACCACGAAAACGATAAATCGACTGGTCGTCATCTCCCACCATAAATAAATTATTTTCTGGTGCTGCCATCATTCGCACAATATCATACTGAATCTGGTTGATATCCTGAAACTCGTCCACCAAAATATACTGGTACTTTTTCTGCCAAGCACTCAAAATATCTGGTCGCTCTTTGAATAACTCATACGTCAGCGTCAGCATATCATCAAAGTCTATCAAACGATGTTTTTTCAAAACTGCTTCGTAATCCCTAAAAATTTTACGAAACACATCTTCTCCACACTGGGTAGAATAAAAATGTTCTAACGGAATCCGGGAGTTCTTTATCATACTAATTTCCCCGAAAATACCACTCAGCAGCTCATTTTCATCTCGATATTCCAAGCCGTATCGATGAATCAATTCCCGCATAGCCTGATACTTAATTTCGTCTGAAATGATATTGCTGCTATTGTAATGATAGGCCAGTTTCAAGACCATAAAAAATATCGCATGAAAAGTACCGAAGGTCACCTGTGCCGTTCCATGATAAGGTTCTCCTGACTCCTGCTCCATCTCTTTTTGAAAACGCAATTTCATCTCGTTTGCCGCAGCCTTCGTAAAGGTAATCACCAAAATATTGGATGGACTTACCCCATGTTTCAATATTAAGTTTTTGGTTCGTTCTACTAGGGTTGCTGTTTTTCCACTACCTGGCCCAGCTAAGACAAGCATCGGACCATCCTTATGTTGGATGGCTGATAACTGTGATTCATTGAATTTCATGAATTACCTCGAAAAATATCAGAGCCAAGTTCACATGCCCTTGGCTCTGGATTTTTAGATTTATTTAGATAACAATTCGATACCTTTTTTGATACGTGCGATAGATTCTTCTTTTCCAAGAAGTTCCATGAGCTCTGTCGCCCCGCCTGGAGTCATCTGTTTACCAGAAACTGCAGTACGGATTGGCCACATTACATAGCCATTTTTCACACCTTTTTCTTCTACAAATTTGCAAAGTGTAGCGTAAAGTGCGTCATTGGAATAGTCATCCTGTGCTTCTAAAATAGGAAGCATTTCTTTTAATACTTCAAGAGATGTTTCTTCGTTGGTTTTCATCTTCTTGTGAGTGTACATTGCTGTATCGTATTCTGGTAAGGTTTCAAAGAAATCGATATGTTCTTTGATGTCTGGGAACACTTCGATACGAGTTTTTACCATAGCTGCGATTTTCTTCAAATCTAAGTCTTTGGTAATCACTTCTTTGATATATGGTTCTGCCATTTCATAGAATGCATCAAAATCCATAGCCTTGATGTATTCGCCATTCATCCATTTGAGTTTTACATAGTCGAAAACAGCTGGTGATTTGCTGATTCTAGTATAATCGAAATCACGAATGAGTTCGTCTAATGTAAAGATTTCGCGGTTATCTTCTGGGCTCCAGCCAAGTAAAGCGATATAGTTTACGATGGCTTCTGTAATAAATCCCTGTTCGATTAAATCTTCGAAAGATGAATGTCCGCTTCTCTTTGACAATTTCTTATGATTTTCATCTGTAATCAGTGGCAAATGAATATAGGTTGGTGATTCCCAGCCAAACGCATCATAAAGTCTCTGATATTTTGGTGAAGATGAAAGGTATTCATTACCACGAACTACGTGTGTAATGTTCATGGTGTGATCATCTACTACGTTTGCAAAGTTGTAGGTTGGATATCCGTCAGATTTGATGAGAATCATATCATCAAGCTCTGCGTTTTCTACTGTGATATCGCCATAAAGTTCATCATGGAAGGTTGTTGTGCCTTCATTAGGAATGTTCTGGCGGATAACAAATGGCTTGCCAGCAGCAAGATTTGCTTCTACTTCTTCCTTAGAAAGAGATGCACAGTGTTTGTCATAAACTGTGATTTCTTTTCCTTCTACTACTTCTGATTTCAAAGTAGAAAGACGTTCTTTGTCACAGAAACAGTAATATGCTTCACCTTTTTCTACTAATTCTTTTGCATATTTCATGTAGATACCAGTTGCCATACGTTCACTCTGTACATATGGACCGAAACCGCCATCTTTATCTGGACCTTCATCATGAACGAGGCCGGTCTTTTCCATAGTTCTGTAGATGATTTCTACAGCACCTTCTACATAACGTTCCTGGTCTGTATCTTCAATACGGAGCATGAATTCTCCGCCTGCGTGTTTTGCAATCAAAAATTCGTACAATGCAGAACGTAAGTTACCTACGTGCATTCTACCTGTTGGGCTTGGTGCAAATCTTGTTCTAACTTTGCTCATTTTATCTCTCCTCTTGTATCTAATCAGCATACACTGAAAATGTTGTTTTTCCAAGAAAAAGTCGCATCATATGCGATAATTTCCAAATAATTATATACCAAATCTCTGCGTTTATCAATGGTTTTGTCGCAGATATGCGACAAACCATTTTACTCAAATAAATCCTCTGGTTCACAATACAACGCTTTCGATAAACGAACCAAATACTCTGCCTGAGCCTTATTGAAGTTTTTCTTACGCTGTTCGTATTGCTGAATCGTTCGCCAAATGCATTGCATTATTTAACTGGCGATACGAATTTTTCATTTTGCAACTTCTTTTTCATTTATGGTTTCAACGCTGAGACTACATACACAAAAAAACTTACCACCCCAAGTTTCAATATACAAAAAATCCTTATCATAAGAAATAGAACCGACTTTACAGTATATCGGCACCCGAGACTTCTTTACAATCTGTCCACTGTAAAATCAACAACCGCAATTTTGTCTGTATTGTATCAAATCGCAAAACACTTATCTCCTACATATATAATCGATTTAATTGGTGTTGGATCTATGATTTGCGTAAGAGATCCATTCTCATGAGAATAGAAATAACAAGTTATCATCTGATTTTCGACATCTCCATCCATGTATTCGATACCGATAATCAAAATTTTGCCTTCAATATACATCGCATCTATATTATCATATTTTTCCCTTCCAGCACTTACTCAGATTTATTGGATCTGAGTCACCATAAAAAAGTATGTACTTCCCCTTGTTCCACCCATTTTTCACCATACTCCTGATTCGGATTTCTCGAAGCATCATAATCTTGATATTCTACTATCTCTCCATCTTTCAAGGTATATTATTTGCCCTCTTTCATATACACCAAATTATCTTCACTCTCATATCCAGTATCTTAAATTTTTGTTGTGCTGATGTGTCCGATTCAGGCATGAGCATCTCATCTTCTTTCATAACCATTGTAGCTTGCACATAAAATCTGCCATAACTATTTTCTTCCTCTAGTTTCACATAAAAGCAATAATATGGCTCATAGTACGCTTGGCTATCATCAATTCTGTACATATGCTCTACGCACACAATCGTACTTTCATCAAGCACTGATCCCTTAACATCAGAAAGTTTCACATTTGAATCATATGCACCTTCCTTCAGAAACCTCTTTGCCATTTCCAATGGTATTACGGAACGATATTCTATAAATTAAGCTGCTGTACGATAATCTCTATAATAGACTCCTGTTAATCCAAGCTGTTCATCATAACAAAATCTCACATGGTTAAAATAATAATTTAAAATGCCATCTATACCATTCCCGTCCCCACCGCACAATAGTTCATACTAGGATTTCCCTCCCAATCATATGTTACATAGCAAGCCGGAATCCAACTTTCTGCTGGAAACATTTCTGAATAGTACTCCAATAAATAATTCACTGTTGCATTCGCTTCTTCTTTAGTGGCTGTATCTGATATCCTGTACTCTTTTGGAAGCTGTACCCCCTCAGAAAAACCAACAAAAATTTCGCCATTTTTATCAATCGTGATTTGGTCCAAATCAGTCATAACGATAATTCCAGAGAGGTAACGTTCTTTTTCATCTGCTGTAACCTCAAACGTTGAAAAGCCACTAATCAGTTCCATATTTACTTTTTCTGCAACATCTTCTGCCATCGCTAAAAGTGTATCTTCATCTAAAAATTCTGCATGCCCTTCCCAATAACTCCAAGAAAGATTTTTATATATTGGCAATGCAACTATTTCGATTTCTTCATTCCATGGCAGAGAATTCTTTGGCTGGTTAAAATCCACCGTATCATCTTCTGTATCTTTCGGTGGCTGCCCTATTGAAAAAAATTGTCGAACTCAAATACAGAGCCCCAAAATTACAATACAACAAGCAGCAACTACTCCCTTTTTCCAGTTTATAGGAGACATCATCTTTGCTTCCGCACTTGTTTCCTCGCACACCTGTGGTGGTTCTACCTCTTCTAAGTATCTATCATCTATCGCTGTCATTGCATATAGCAATTCCTCTTCTGTAAGCATATACGTATATTTCTGTTCCAACTCACCATTTAATTCCTTATATAAGGAATTTAAAATTGCATCCACCTTATGCTCATTTATCTTGTATTGAGTCGCAATTTCTGATACAGATGCCCCAAAAAAGTAACGGGAAATAAAAAGTTTGCGTCGCTGTGGCTCTAATTCTTTTAAAAACACTTGAATTATCTGCTCCGCTGCAAGAAGATCTATCTTCCGTTCCTCGTTTGCTGAATATTTCATAAGTAAAGCCTGGCTTCTTGTGATTTTACCCAGATATACTTTCAAATTCTATGGTTTTCGTGGAGGAATCATATCCTAAAGTCTGTCATAACTTTTTTGATACAACGTTCTGCTACTTCTTCATTTTGTAATATATGATGTGCAATATAGCTACAAAACCATCCGTATTTTTGTGTGGTTTCCTGTCTGGCATTGTCAGAACGATTCCAGTATAAATCGATAATATGTTTATCTTCCTTTTTTCTTCCTCCTTTTAATACTTTATATCGGCTATTCCTTCAAAAAACCACAGCGTCAACCAATAGAAAAAGCGACCACCAAAAAGCAGTCGCTTGTCTTTATACCCCAATTCTTTATTTTATGTATTTTTCTATTGCATCATTCCACAAATCTTGAAATGCACTATAATCAATAACTTGATTACCATTTCGTGTTGTATATGCAGTCTGCCTTCCGTCTTCTTTTAAAGAAATTGTTCCACACTCTACCCCTGATGCAACGAAATATTCAAAATCTTCTATATTCGCCGGATAAAGAAATAATAAGTATTCGTCACCGGCTACCATCATGTTATAGCCACCAATATGATACACTACATTATTAGTTTCATCATAGACTTCATTCTCTAAAATAGTAATCTCATCTCCCACATTGTATTCGCCGCTATCATCTTGATATATTTCTAATATTTTCACTTTAGAAAATGTATAACCTGATGCAATACTTCCATTCACAAGGGTAATAACTGCTTCTTCCTCTTCTAATCTTTCCCCTCTAATAATTAGATCTGAATACCCTTCCATTTCCTCAAGTTCTTCAAAATACAACCCTTTTGCCTCAACTCCATAGTGAGTAGCCTCTGCCTTTTTTGTCTGACCACATGCAACAATTGAAAACATAATAATACTACTAATAATCAACATTAATAATTTTTTCATAATTATTCACCTCCATAAATATCTATTATTCCATCAATATCATCTTCTAATGGCCATGGTTTCCCATTAAAACCAGTTGCTCTCATAACAGAATAATTCACTCTATTGTCTTGGCAATGTGCTAATCCTAACGCATGTCCAACTTCATGTGTAATAACTTCATATTTTATAGAATTGCTAGCATTATTAAACATCTTATAAAAGGTAATTGTATTTCGATCATTCACTGTGCAGTAAGTAACTGCATACTTTCCAGTCTCAATCGTTAAATCTCCATACAGATATATATTATCGTATACCCCTTGATTAAATACTAATTCTGCTTCTCCATATTCACCTTCCCAAACTTCCGTGTATTCACGAAGCATTGTTGTATATTGTGCTATTGTATTACTAATCATATATACAATATTTCCCGGATTGGATAGATGAAATCCATTTTTCATATAAGCACTATATGTTACGGTATTAAAAAACAAACAACACACTACAATTCCAATTCCAATTTTTTTTACGTATTTACGCATATTTTACCCTCCATTTTGAATAGTATAATTTTCTAATAACGCTTGTACATTGGAAACACCCACTTTCTATGTTTTATTATTCATGTTATACAACATCACTCTTTTTCTTTTATAATTATTATAGCAGACTCATTTTCTTCACGCCTACCATATATGGCACTAAATACATTTTTTCATACAAAATTCAAAAATCCACGACAAGAATGCCGTGGATTTCTTATTTTCATACTTATTTATCAAACGAAGGGTTAAACGCATAGAAATTCTTGCTATCCAACTGCTCTTGATACATTCTTAAACCTTCGCCAAATCTCTGGAAGTGAACAATTTCACGCTGACGGAGGAAACGGATTGGATCAGCTACTTCTGGGTCTTTTACAAGACGAAGGATATTATCATAAGTGGTGCGGGCTTTCTGCTCTGCAGCCAAATCTTCAAACAAGTCTGTAATAGGGTCGCCCTTGCTTTGGAACTGGTTTGCATTAAATGGTACACCACCAGCAGCCTGAGGCCAAATACCGCCTGTGTGGTCAATATAATATGCACCTGCTCCGGAAGCTTCTAGCTCCTCTGCACTACAGCCCTTGGTAAGCTGACGAACGATAGTCGCCACCATCTCAAGATGTGCCAATTCTTCCGTACCAATATCCGTTAAAAGTCCTGCGACTTTTTTATTATCCATGGAATATCTCTGGGATAAATAACGCATAGAAGCACCCATTTCACCATCTGGTCCACCATATTGGCTAATGATAAAGGATGCCATCTTTGGATTTGGTCTGGTAATGTTTATAGGGTATTGTAATTTTCTTTCATATATCCACATACTATCTCACTCCTTCCCATGGCAATGGTGTATCTGCCCATGCCCATCTATCACAATCCAGCGAATTCATAGCCGACAATGGGCCGAAATGTTCTTCGTATTTCTTCTTTGCATTTTTGTAATTCTCTACACTCGCTTTATAATAAGCCAATGCGTCTTCATCGCATGGATGCGTATCCAGATAAAGCTGCATATCCACTACTACAAAACCAAGTGCCTGTACCCATTCTAACATCTGTTTTCTATTCATTATCGCATCCCCCTTCTTCCATAAAATGGTTTGTCTAATTCTGGGAAAATGGTTCCAGCCTGAAGAGCCTGAGCTGGTTCATAGGTACATTCAAAATTCTGCCAAGGTACGTATCCCATAGCAATCGGAACACCATAGAGCATATCGCGGTCTCTGCTACAATCATCGTCACATTGATTTCTGTTTCTATTTCTATCACAGCCATCGTCACAACGTTCAACAGTTCTTGCATTACCACAGGAATCACATGTTTCACAGTTTCGATTCATATTTCTGGCATTCATTTGATTTCTGGCCATATGCATATCTCTTTGATACATCATTTCTCTCTGATTCATCATATTTCTCCTATTAACTTAATACAATATAAGATATGCAAAAAGAGGAGCAATGTGCTCCTCTTTCTTATAATAGGCCCAGGCCTTTATTCAATTCATCTACTTTGTCAATAATCGCACGTACCTGTACCGATTTATCGCCCATCTTATCAACATACAAATTTACGTCATTTCTCATTTTGGAAATCGCATTCAAATTATAATCAATACGACCTCGCAAAAACTTTCTACGTTCAAACAATTCATGTTTTAGCTCTACCATTTCATTTTTGTTTACAATCGCATCTGCATAATTGAGCCAAATTCTGGCATCATAAAGATTCATACTTCTCAAAATTCGCACCAGTCGATTCTTCATGTATTCCAAATCTTCATTCGTCTGCTTAAACTTCTCTCTCTCTTTACAAATCTCAATGTACTGTTCGTAATGATAAGTCAGAGCCTTTGAGTTTATGACATTGAAACGCTTGCAAGTATAATCTACTGCATTTTTAGCATTTACATACTTGATTTTGATACGATTTTCCAGGGAAATGATATAGTTCTGATTCACTTCGCTCTTTCGAATCTCCTTATTACACTCCTGATTACGCAAAATAATATAGGAAGCTGCCAGAGTAGCTAAAAGTGCAACTACAAACAATGGAAGTAAATCCCATTCAAACGTAATCGACAAAAGCGAAACCAATATTGCCAAACCGCCAAATATAAACAACAAGACAATAGACAGTTTACGCAGATATTTCAATTCTTCTTCGCTTTCATGACGGATAACACTCCACTCCACCTTTTCACCCGCAAGATAATTTAAATCATGCTTTACAGTTTCAAGATCTGCTTCATTTACCTTGAGTCTGCGAATAATATCTGGAATCTCAGCCTCCATTTCCTCCATTTGCTTGAAGGTTTCATCTGAGATTTTATGTTCCGCATTCAGATAATTATTACGGGTCGCTACTAATTTCGACAACTGGGTTGCAACATCCTCTAATTGCTTTCGCTGTTCGCCACCAAGTCCCTCTACGATTTGAATATCATTCAAATAAGCAGTAACTTTATCATATTCATGGCGCACATCATCCAGTTCTCTGGAAATATCAATCATCTGTTCACACAGACTTACGACGTGGTTTCGGATAGAAATCGGTTCTTTTAGAAGCTCCTCATCCCCTGAATAATCATCGTCCTGTACTTCCATATACTCTCTATGAATATTTCTTCCGTTTCGTTTCTTATGTTTTCGAATCCATCTACTAAAAATAGACATAATTAAATCCTACAAATTCTTCTATATTCTTCTTTCCAGTTAAAAATAATATCCGCAATCGCTTTTTGATACTTCGCTTTTTGCTCTCTATTATTCATCTTTACAATTTCTTCTAATTTTGCACCAAAAGCTTCTGTCTCGTAACCAAAGTACTCTGCCTTCAGTTCGTTCTGCAGGCACTTACGTGCCAACTCGCATTCCTTCAAAGACTCTGGATTTTCGTTCAGTGCATATGCTTTTTCGTAACAGTGACCTGCTTCCTGAAACAAAAACAGTCTTGCATAAGCCGTTCCTAAATTATGCCAGATATTGCCCAGTAATTCTTTGCTCTGCTCTCCTGCTTCATTGGAATCCAAAAGTCGCTTATATTCATAAATACTGCTAAGATACTTTTCTTTTTCCATCAGACGGTCTGCACGAACCTTGTTGCATTCAAAGTCAGACTTTTCTTCCATCTCTCGAACCACTCGTACGATTTCCTGTATGGTTTCTCGTGGACAATAGCCACACCCTACTAAAAGAGCGGATACAAATTCCGAAAGACGTCCATCCATTCGCATGATATCACGAAGACGTTCTGCCAATTTTAAGTTTTTGACTTCTTTGCCAATCCAGGTACAAAGTTCCTCCGTCATGAAATCTTTATCCAGCAGGTATGTGTTATTTTCGATGTAATAACACAGTTCCTCCAAAGAATACACATTCCATGCAATTCCCTCGATATAATAAGGCAAAGCAGCTATTGGTTCATTACATATGAAAAGTTCACCCATATAGCCTCCACTACATTGTCATAATATACTTCCAGGTTTTATCCGTACTTCGATAAATCTCTCCAAATCCTAAATCGCGAATCTGTACTTCTATCTTCTCATCCGACACCGGTGTCGCCGTAATACGAAGTCTCGTGGTTCGCTCTGGTCTGCTCGGTAAATCTGTAAGCTCCAAAGTCTCAATCACTGCTTCTCTGCTATTCGGAAGCTGTTTCCAGAAATCAATCTCCGCATTTCCCGCAAGAATGACCTCACACTCTCCCTTTGTTTCAAACCAGTTCTTTCCAGCACTGATTAACGTATGAAAAGCAACACTGCCTCGGTTACGTACCTTAAGGCTCAAATTAAATTTCATCTCATTTTCGCCCATATAGATACATTTCCAATTCTCGCTATGTATTCTTACGAAGCCCGCATAACAAGCACCTTTGCTGTAAAGGTTATTTCCCAAGAAAACACGTCGATTACGACAAAGGAATGTTAGAGAATCCTTCATCCATCCACCATCGAAACCATCACCTACCAAATATACGGTCGAAATGATTTGATTCTCAAAGGCTCTCTGCAAAATTCCCAGAAACTCTCTATCCTTATCATCTTCCACAGGATTTTTAATTCCTTCACGAATCGAAACAACTTGAGGTGTCGTACGCGTGTCACGTCTTAAACCATAATAAAACAGATTCTTACCATCATTTTCAAAAAGATATACATCATGAATCCATAATGCCTCTGGCTGACTCAATGCAAAGTAGTAAAAACTCTCCTTATGGTCAATCACCATAAACTGTTCTGGCAAAAGTCCGAGCTTCGGAGCTATTTTCCAGAATACTTCCATGTTTTCCTTAGTGAGACGGTCAACCGACAAAACCACACGGTCAACACTTGGAACAGTTCCCAATTTCAACGGTAAATCCATTATCTTTTTTAAGAACAAAGACAAGAGCTCCCAAGCCTCATAGCTTTCTTCCTCAATACGGATGGACTCCCCATTTACGGCACGTTTCAAAAGTGCATCCACACAGATGACTTCTGATGTTTTCGCCATTTTCTTAGCATCGTCGCCATAAAACCACTGTCCCAGGTTCTTTCTCTTCGCCAAAAGAGTTGGAATCTGATAATTCTCACTGCCCGCAATCGTACTTACGGTTTCTGGTTCATTCATATTCAGTTGGTAGTAACTTACCATGGCATATCGATCATTCAAATCGATACCCAGGATAATCGGTTCTCTTCTTACTTCCATGCTACCCTCTGTTTATAATAATTTGAACACCTTCTGTGTCACTTCCTCAAGTCCAGCATACTGCTTCATCGCCAGATATAATTCCTCTTCTTCCTGTAAGGTGTTTGAAATCAGCATCTGGTTCAACAGCGTATATCTGCTCTCATCATTCTTGTTATATACATCGTTATTTACGATACGGTTACTCTGCGTCACTTCTACTTCATTTCCATGTTCTTCGCTAATATAGTACTGAATCACTTCGCCAAAGAACATAACAAAAGTCTTTACAAAAATACCATCGTAAACATCCAGCATATCTTCCTGCAAAAATGCATCTCCATCCTCATCACGACTGTAATGAAGTACCACATGACTATGCGGACTGGTACGGTATTCTAAGAACACCTTATCATACAAATGATATTTCAGCACAAGCTCTGGGGCCAATCGCTTGTAGAATGCAAACAACATATTTCTTCTGGTGTATTCCGCCAAAAGCTCATCCTCAATCGCTAACTGTCGCTGGGAAATATTCGCCAAATCTGCATAATATTTCAGCAGTGCCAGCTTACAAGCATCATTGAGTTCGAAGTTATATATGTGTCTCGCTTCAATCAACTCGAAGATATCTGCATCGATGTGCTGATTTTCTACGAAATAGCGATGTGCACAATCTGAAATATACGCCAGTGTAATGAAGTCTTTTCCACCTGTTTCATAGAAATATGCAAACACTGGCATTCCTTCTAATACCTGCGAATCGGCATATAACATCTGTACCAAAATACGCTCTGAAATATCAAAACGATCCAGATCGAAGCTCTTTGCCGCAAACCAAATATCCAGCATATCCTGTGTCGAGCCATTGAAATGCATGCACAAATACTTCAACATCTTATCGTTATATTTCTTTGCACGGAATGCAGTAATCGACAGATTCAAGAGGAACTCATCCTCCTCATACTCCGTCTGCTCTATCATGTAGCTAGCCAAAGCCACTTTAGCAGCAGAACCAATCTGGTCGATTCCATATTCCATTACTTTGTCATAAGCAAAATCAAACAAATGATTTTCCACACAAAGTTCAATTGCAAACTTACGTGAAGCATCATCCAGCTTCTTGTAATCTGCCTTCATCAAATAATCTTCCACCGTAGCATCAAAGGCATTTATCTGGTAAAATCTCAGAATTTCTGGCAAAAGTCTTGCCTTATATTCTGCACTCACTGCCTCTGAGAACATCAGCGGTTTGAAATGTGCTTTATCGTCTTTTTCAAAGGTCAGATAATTCTGTCTGGTATCAAAATAAGAAACCAAATATGGCAACTGAAGTGGTGTCAGTTCCATGCATTTTGCCAAATACTTCTGGGCATCCATCAGGCTCTGCATCTGATATGCAATACTTCCTGAGTATCTGCGACCCTTTTCATCCTCAAAGACGATGACATATTCCTTAGAATACAACTGGAAGTATGCCATATCATCTACAATTGGTACGATTTGTGGGTCCTTCATCTGTCTCTGATAAATAATCGCACGTACCATACGTTTATCAAATACAACCACCTTATGTGTAAAAATAATATAGGACAATGCCTTTGAAATTTCCTGATTAATCACACCTAAATCCAGCATGTCATCATAAACGACTGCCAGATTATCATCCATATGTCCTGCCAATATCTGATCCATTGCAAATCTGCCCATCACACGACAATATTTCTGGTACACTTCTGGGTTCTTTGCTTTGGATGCAATGATATTATTATATAATACTGCCATCTTCTTATATGGCAATCCACAATCATACTGGAAATACATCTGAATAATCTTAGGCACCTGATCCACTTTGCGTTCATCCATCGAAAGCAAATATGCCTCATACAGACTGGTAATACGGAGTTCCAATTCGATTCCTTTTTCATACCAGTGATGGTACTTGGTATCGTACTGCTGACTCTTAATCAGGTATCCACAAATAACACCTACATATTCTGGCTTTGGATTCGCCTCGTAGGCCGCACAAAGCAACTGATACAGCACTGGACTAAAGTCCTTGCAAGTCTCCATAATCTGGAAAATCTGAATTGCGATATCCTTGGTAATCGCACGCCGTCTTGCTGCCCAGCGAAGCACACGAATTTCAAATGTCTCCAGCTTGGTCAATAAATATGGGTCCTGCCAAATCAGATAATATGCTTCCAAATACAGGTATGGAGAAGAACAGCCCTTCATTACCCAGTATTCGATATCCTTTAACTTCAACGCATTATTTCCAATATATTTTTCCTGCAGGAACGTCAACACCCAGAACAACATTACAGAATCTGGATTCTCATGGAAAATCGCCTCGATTTCCTTGGTCAGCTTGTCTACATAGCTTGGCTCACGCTCCATCAAGGTCATAATATAAAGATAATAGCCCCAAACTGGTGCCTTTCTGTCAATCCATTCGCGTTTGAATTCTTCCAGAATCCACTCCGCTTCCTGTCTTTGTCTATTAATGATAAGGCACTGTGCCTTCATCAAACGATGCATTGGCTCGTCTGGTTCCAAACCACGCAGATGATCCAAAATAGAAATGGTTTCATTCGCCCATACGCCTGTCACAATGCGTTTTAATCGGTATGCCTGATACAGCTCCATAATACCCGCCAGACATTCCTTTATCTCCAACGACTCTTCCATTCTTTCTTCCTGTTTCGCTCTGGCATCTGCCACGATTTCCACGTTTATGGTTTCATAAACGCTCGAAAACTGGATTCTCGCAAAATTTCTTCCTGCATGAAGCTTGTCCGCCTCAATAAAGAATGGGAACTGATACGTACTTCCAATAAAATCTTCGGTACGAACCCTGCTCTTTGGCAAACGAATAAAATCCGCATCACAAGACGCTGTAATTTCTATGTAACCCCAGTTATCCTTCTTGATTTCTACCGTTTCCTTCAATGTATCGGTCACTTCAAAAAATTCGAACTGATTCTTTTCTACTTTAAAAGAAATCTTCTCTTTCTTGCGAATCCCAATGAGGAATTCTTCCATATTCTGATTGCATGGTTTGGCGGTAATAATACCACGATAAATCATGCTTTCCTTCACTTCATTGGATTTGATGATATTCGCAAAATTCTTGTTGTAAAACAGCTGGAACGCCTCATTCCAATCTGCCTTAGCCAAACATGAAAAATCATACAGGTTCTTGACAGGACCAATCGAAGTCTCCACATATTTCTTAGAAATGGACGCACAAAAAGAAAGACTGATTTCCCTCTGATTGCAAACGATTACAAAATCGCCCTTCTCAGTCAGCCCTTCGCTTAAACCATAGCTATGAAATTGATAACGAATCCGAACCTGTTCTCCCTCAAACTGAGGCGTCAACACTTCCATTCGTGGATGAGTGGCATAAACAAGCCCACGCAGCTTGATGCCCTTTGGATTTTCAATGGTAAAACTACCCTCGAAATCCGTTCCCTCAATCACGGTAAATGCGATTTCTTCCTCAGACAAAATGAGTTCTGGTTTCGCGTATTCGAATTTGCCTCTGGCAAGTTGTTTGATTCGCTTACGCACGCCATTTCACCTGCTTTTCTTCATGTCTACACAGTTAAAATAATTATAAACGATTTTACGCAAGACTGCAAACAATATTCGCGAAATTGACTCTACTTCGTAGAATCTCGCTTGCATGACAAGCGTTTCGCTCATTTTATTTAGCATTTCGCCAATTGAAAAAGGTCCTATATGTGCTTAACAAATAAATATGTACGCACATATAAGACCCTTTTTCAGCATTCTTTACTTGTTTGATAAATATTCATGAATGCCTGCAGCTGCTGCTTTACCTGCACCCATAGCAAGAATAACGGTTGCAGCACCAGTTACTGCATCACCACCAGCGTAAACGCCTTCTTTCGATGTAGCACCTGTCTCTTCTTCTGCAACGATACACTGCCATTTATTGATATCCAAACCTTCTGTTGTAAATGAAATCAGTGGGTTTGGAGATGTTCCAAGGGACATGATTACAGTATCGCATTCGATTTCGTATTCGGAACCTGGTACTTCTACTGGACGACGACGGCCAGATGCATCTGGTTCGCCAAGTTCCATCTTGATAATCTTGATTCCTTTTACCCAGCCATTTTCATCCACAAGGATTTCCAGTGGATTCTGGAGAAGGTCGAAAATAACACCTTCTTCTTTTGCATGATGTACTTCTTCTACTCGTGCAGGAAGCTCTGCTTCACTACGACGATAAACGATATGTGTTTCAGCACCAAGACGAAGTGCGGTACGTGCAGCATCCATCGCTACGTTACCACCACCAACAACTACTACTTTCTTTCCACGGCTGATTGGTGTTTCATAGCCTTCCTGGAATGCTTTCATAAGGTTGTTTCTGGTAAGGTATTCGTTTGCAGAGAATACACCGTTTGCCTGTTCTCCTGGAATACCCATGAATTTTGGAAGACCAGCACCAGAGCCGATAAATACAGCTTCGAAGCCTTCGTCTTCGATTAATTCGTCGATAGTGATTGATTTACCAATAACTACGTTGGTTTCAATCTTAACACCGAGTGCTTTTACGTTTTCTACTTCTGCAGCTACTACCTTGTCCTTTGGAAGACGGAATTCTGGAATACCATATACAAGTACACCACCAGCCGCATGTAATGCTTCGAAAATAGTTACTTCGTAGCCAAGTTTTGCGAGGTCACCAGCACAGGTAAGACCTGCAGGGCCAGAACCGATAACTGCTACTTTATGTCCATTCATCTTTTCTGCTTTTTTAGGTTTGATACCGTTTTCTCTAGCCCAGTCAGCTACGAAACGTTCCAATTTACCGATAGAAACTGGATCACCCTTGAAGCCTCTGATACATTTTCCTTCACACTGGCTTTCCTGTGGGCAAACACGTCCACAAACTGCTGGAAGTGCTGAAGACTCAGAGATAGTCTGATAAGCTTCTTCAAATTCATTATTCTTTACATGGTCGATGAATGCAGGAATGTCGATAGAAACTGGACATCCTTTTACACACATCGCATTTTTACAATTCAAACAACGAGAAGCTTCTGCTACCGCTTCTTCTGCGTTATATCCGAAACATACTTCTTCAAAGTTTTTTGCACGAACCTGCGCATCCTGTTCACGAACAGGCACTCTCTTTAATACGTCCATTATTCGTCACCTCCGCAATGTCCACATCCACCGTGATGTGTATTTCCTTCTTCGTATGCAAGCTTCGCACGACCTTCTTCCGTCTTGTACTGAGCCTGTCTAGCCATAGCCTGATCGAAGTCTACTAAGTGTCCATCGAATTCTGGTCCATCTACGCATGCGAATTTTACTTCGCCTCCAACCATAAGACGACAAGCACCACACATACCTGTTCCATCAACCATGATTGGGTTCATAGAAACGATAGTTGGGATTTCGAGCTTCTTGGTAAGTAAAGCTGTGTATTTCATCATAATCATTGGTCCAATCGCTACGCACTGGTCGTAGGTTTTGCCTTCTGCATAAAGTGCTTCAAGCTGTGCACAACCATTTCCGTGGAATCCATAAGAACCGTCATCTGTTGCAACGTATACATTTTTTGCAACTGCTTTCATTTCGTCAATGTAGAATAAAAGGTCTTTTGTACGGCAACCCATAATTACGTCTACATCTACGCCATGTTCATGAAGCCATTTTACCTGTGGATATACTGGAGCGATACCAAGACCACCTGCTACGAAAAGAATCTTTTTCTGCTTGGTTTCTTCCAAGTTCTTTTCTTCACAAAGTTCTGATGCACATCCTAATGGTCCAACGAAGTCCATGAGTTCATCGCCTTCATTTAAATCCATCATACGCTTGGTTCCAGCACCGATGGTCTGAACTACGATAGTAACGGTTTCCGCTTCTCTGTCATAATCACAGATGGTAAGCGGAATACGCTCTCCGATTTCATCTGTTTTCGCAATAATAAACTGTCCTGGCAAACATTTCTTTGCAACCATAGGTGCCTTAATGTCCATAAGCACAATCTGGTCTGCGAGGACTTCTTTTCTAACGATTGGATACATAATGTTCCTCCTCTTGTATGTATTGTAAGTGAATTATAATACTAATATGTTTATAAATTGTTAAGCAACAGTTTCATTTTACTAGATTGTTAAAGAAATATCAATATAAAAATGCCCAGATTTTCATATTCTGGGCATTCCATATTACGATAATAATATTCTATCATTATCCAACGCCTTATTGGCGTTCTCTCTAAACTTCACGAGCAGGTCATCTACTGTAAGACCTTTTCGCTCCGCTCCTGCTACGTCCGCCACGATACGTCCGCTATCCATCATCAGGGTGCGGTTCCCAAGCTCAAGGGCCTGATTCATATTGTGGGTAATCATCAGGCAGGTGATGTTTCGCTCTGCTACGATATCCTTGGTAAGCTTTAAGACCTTTTCTGCGGTAGCAGGGTCAAGGGCCGCAGTGTGCTCATCCAAAAGGAGAATCTTTGGCGTCACAAAGGTCGCCATCAGAAGCGTCAGCGACTGTCTCTGTCCACCCGACAAAAGACCTACTGGCTGCTTCATGCGGTCTTCCAGTCCCATACCAAGAAGTGCCAGCTGTTCGCGGAATTTCTCTTTGTCTTTATTATTAATACGGCTAAAGTATGCATTCTTCGATTTGCTTGAACGCAGATATGCTAAAGCCATATTTTCCTCAATCGTCATATGAGGTGCTGTACCACGGAGCGGATCCTGGAAAAGATGTCCGATGACGCGGCTTCTCTGGTAATCCTTCTGATAGGTGATATCTTCACCATCCAACATAACAAGCCCGCGATCAATAAAGAATGTACCTGTAATCGCATTGAAAAGTGTCGACTTACCAGCACCATTGCTACCGATAATGGTAGCAAAATCACCTTTTTTCAAAGTAAGGTTCACACTATCCAATGCACATTTCTCATTTACAGTTCCAGGATTGAAGGTCTTGGTGATATTTTTCAGTACAAGCATATTTTCTGACATTTACGCTTCCTCCTTTTCCTGGGTTTGAGCTGCCTGGGCAAGCTTCTCCTTCTCCAGCATCTCGCGAATATAAGCCTGGTTCTCTGCTTTGGAAGCTCTCTTGCTCTTGGCAAATTCCCACTGCTGTTTCAGATATGGGAACGCAATCGCTACTGCTACGATGATAGCAGACACCAGCTTCAAGCTCTCCGCTGGAACATCCAGACGAAGGGCAATCGCCACGATAAAACGATAGAGACAGCTACCAAGCACCACGCCGAAAATACGTTTTTTGATACTGCCTTTGCCCATAAGGGTTTCACCAATGATAAGGCTGGCAAGAGCGATGGTCACCATACCAGTACCTAGGTTGATATCACAGGATTTGTTGTACTGTGCCAACAAACCACCGGAAAGTCCCGTCAACGCATTTGCCACACAAAGACCGATGGTAATCATCAGTTTCGTATTGATACTAGAAGCACGCACCATGTCTGGATTGTCCCCTGTGGCACGAATGGAAAGTCCCAATCGCGTATTCAGGAAAAGCCCTATAAGAATGGCTACCACGACTACGATAGCCGCAACCAAAATCAGTTTGTACCATGTACCTCCAATCGCCGCTTTTCCCCATGTAAAAATGCTATCCACGCCGAAAAGATTTACGTTGGAAGCAAATCCCATCACCATGATATTCACGGTATAAAGTCCAGTGTTTACGATAATGC
>JAFUPI010000056.1 GCA_017481285.1 Agathobacter sp.
GATAAAGGACAGCGCATCCATCATTTCATGATTAATCAGGATATCCAGTTTTACAAGCTCAGAACGCTGGTAACCCTTCAGTTCATAGTCAAATGATGCGTAACCACGGGAACGTGATTTTAAGGCATCAAAGAAGTCATAAATAATTTCATTGAGCGGCAATTCGTATTTAAGTAAAGCTCGTGTTTCCTCGATATATTCCATACCAATGTAGATACCACGGCGCTCCTGACAAAGCGTCATGATGGAACCTACGTAATACTTTGTCACCATAATTTCTGCACTAACATATGGTTCTTCCAGATATTCGCTTTCTGAAGGATCTGGCAGGTTCGATGGATTAGTAAGGTCAATGACCTCTCCATTGGTCTTATAAACTTTATAAATAACCCCAGGTGCGGTTGTTACCAGGTCTAAATCAAACTCTCGCTCCAAGCGTTCCTGAATGATTTCCAAATGAAGAAGTCCAAGGAAACCACAACGGAAACCAAAGCCCAAAGCCAATGATGTTTCTGGTTCAAAATGTAAAGAAGCATCGTTAATCTGTAATTTTTCCAATGCATCTCTTAAATCTGGATATCTGGCACTATCTGCTGGATAAATACCACAGTAAACCATTGGATTTACCTTCTTATAGCCAGGAAGTGCTTCTGCACATGGACGGCTGGAATTGGTAACGGTATCACCCACACGGGTATCTGCTACGTTTTTGATGCTGGCAGTGAAATAACCTACCATACCTGCGGAAAGCTCATCGCATGGGATAAACTGACCTGCACCGAAATAACCTACTTCCACAACCTGAGCGGCTGCACCTGTCGCCATCATCTTGATTGGGTCACCCACTTTAATCGTACCCTCTTTGATACGACAGAATACCATAACACCCTTGTACTGGTCGTAAAGAGCATCGAAAATAAGTGCCTGAAGTGGTGCACTTGCGTCTCCCTTTGGTGCTGGAATCTTCGCAACGATTTCTTCTAAAACGTCTTCAATATTAAGACCCGTCTTAGCCGAAATGCGTGGTGCATCCATGGCTTCAATACCGATGACATCTTCGATTTCCTGTGCAATTTCATCTGGTCTTGCAGATGGGAGATCAATCTTATTGATAACAGGGAATACGTCAAGGTCATGGTCTAAAGCAAGGTATACGTTTGCCAAAGTCTGTGCCTCTACACCCTGCGCCGCATCTACGACAAGAATCGCTCCATCACATGCTGCCAAGCTACGAGAAACCTCATAGTTAAAGTCTACGTGTCCAGGAGTATCAATTAAGTTAAAAATATATTCTTCGCCATCTTTCGCCTTATAAATAATACGAACCGCCTGAGATTTAATCGTGATACCTCTCTCACGCTCCAAGTCCATATTATCCAAAACCTGTGCCTGCATTTCGCGTTCGGTCAGTGTACCAGTCTTTTCGATGATACGGTCCGCCAAAGTGGATTTGCCATGGTCGATATGGGCAATAATACAAAAATTACGAATTTTGCTCTGATCTACTGACATATTTTGTCCTCTTTCTAAATTTCTCTCAATCAAAATCTTCAACCTGCCCATTCCAGAGGGCATAGTCCCAAGTTATTATATCTATTTCTTAGTCGTTTATCAAGTTTTTTCGTCACAGGAACTAAAAGACGCCACCCGAAGGTGGCGCCTCTCATCTGCTTTCACTATTTATTATTTCTCTTTTTGTAATAGTACACTACAATCGCAATAATAATTAAAATGACAAGGATAATCCAAAGCCAGCTGAAATCATCTGCTTTTTCACCTGTGCCTAATACAATGCCAGATACCTCGATATCAAGAGAACGTCCTTCTTCTCCAAAGAATTTGGTCATCTCTTCTGCTGGTATTTCTACCAGTATCTGATCATCTTTTATAGTTAAGTACTTTTTATTTATTACAACTCCGTTTAGGGTAATCTCTACATCATCAGCGTTGCAGCCCTCATCCAGAGTCAATGTAAAGCTTAAGTCTTCACCATAATCGATTTCATTGTATGGTAAGGTTATCGTATAACCTTTCATGTTATCAGGCAGCTCAAGCGTATAACGATTCGCTGTATAGATAGCTGTTACAGTAACATCCGCTGTCACATCTCTTACCGCACTTACATCCCATTTCGCAGGAGTATCTATGTAGCCTTCCTTTTCAGGAATTGCAGGGAAATCGGTGCCTTCCACTGTATCCATATATCCCACTTCCATGGTCTTAACTGTTTTACCATCGATAACAAAGGTAATGGTATATACGTCTGGCGTATAAATTGCATGAACCGTCATATCCTGACGAATATTTCTAAAATCTGTCACACTCCATACTGGTGTAGTCTGTGTATAACCAATCTTAGCTGGAATTTCCGGGATATCAGTAAGCGTGCCACCATGTGTTACTACTCTGGTAGCTACTACCTTATTATTTGCAACGAAGGTAATGAGATGAGTTTCTTTCTGGTTCTCATCCTTTGCTTCTTCTTTCGTCAAAGCGGTAAAGGTTTTCACAAGTGTCAGGCTTCCGTCTTCATTTAAGGTCACCTTCCAGCCTTTTGCTGCTACTCCTTCTGCAAACGCATGATTTGCATCTGCTGACAGAGTAACTTCAGCTGTATATTCTTTACCTGCTACAAATTTTCCAGTAAATTCTTTGCCCTCATAGGTCCACTTAATCTCTGCTGTAGTACAGCCAGTAATATTTATTGTTGCTTGTGGAGTTTCACCTTCTACTAGTGTTGTGATAGATGGAGAAACAGTATTTATGGTAGCCTTAGCAATATTAAAGTCTACCGTAACAATTCCTAAATATCCACTATCCGGAACTGCCTCGATTAATACCGTACCTGTTCCTGCTGCAATATTGTTTGCATAGGAAACGGTATAATCCCTGCCTTCTACCAATGTCACACCATTAAGTACTACACTAGCTACTGTCGGCTCTTTTGCAACTTCATCATAAATATATCCGCCTTCTGGAATCGTAAGGGTTACGTCTGCATCCTCAAGGCTTGCACTTATGATACGAGCTGCGATTTCATATTCTTCCAAAGTAGCACGAACCATTCCAACAGCGTCCTTGCTTCCACGGAACACACCATTTGAATCCACCTCTGCTTCACCTTCATAAACTACCAATTCGTAGTTTACCAATGCTGCCGCCATACTATTGTCATTCAAACGAACGATCTGGTCATCTACCTTAATCGCCATTTCAAGCTGCACATCCTCACCATTTGCAAGAATTCCTGTAGCTTCTTTTCCGTCTGCAAGAAGTACTGCTTGTGCTTCTTCGCTACCCACTAATGCATTTACTAAATATACATTTACAGTTCTACTCTTGTTTCCAACTGCATCTACTGCATACAATTGTACCGTCTGCTGATACAGTCCCATGTCCATCGGAACTTCTAACAAGAATCTACCATCCTCATTTGCGGTTGTTGTAACTGATTGTGTACTAGTTTTGCCTAAAGTAGCATCACGTTTAACCATAGCCGTAATTTTAGAACCTGCTTCGCTTAATCCTGCCACAATCACTTTATCTCCGCGGAAATATCCATCAATCGGAGTTGATATCATAAGTCTTGGCTCTTTTACATCTACTGCGAACTGATATTTTGCACCGAAGCTGTCACCATTTGCATTTTCACCCATGACAGAAAGTACATATACTCCATTTTCTAGGTCAGTCAAGCTAATGGCACCACCAGTCCATTCCTTTTTCTCGCCGTCATTTAATGTATAGCTACCGTTTTTTACAGTATCGATACCTGAAATCAGCACAGTCACATCTTCTGCACCAATGGTATCTACCGCAACACCCGCCGTTTCGATTGCAACAGAACCTTGAATATCAAAACTTAATTCTACATCCTTTGATTCCACCATTGTAACCGCTGTACTCTGTTTTTCCTCTGAAAGCAGTATGCTTCCGTCCGCAAGTTTCTTGTAGGTGCTTACACCTACCACATACTTCTTACCTGCTTCCAATCCGACAAGCTTCGTCTCACCCGTTGGTTCACCATTTTCGTCCATAACTGGCACTTCATACTGTCCACCAACTGTCAACACTCGGTCATTCTTTGACATCATCAAGTCAGCATAAATTGTAGGTGTCAATTCTGTACCCAAAAGCACTCCGTTTTGTTCATAAATGGTCACTGCATAGCCATCAAAGTCACCACCTGCACCAGGAGTCACATCAATCGTATAATCGCCACCAAGTGCAACATCTACTTTGGTAGGTGCCGCTGGCTGGTTTGGATTAGTATATGTAATCGTTGTTTCTACAATTGGATTAGCTACTTCAACACCTGTCTCGTCTTTTACAACGCCCACTGCCTGGATAGTATATTCTCCACTAGGAAGATTACCTGGATACTGCAATGCGATATCCGGAATCACTGTCACTTCTGGATCATCGGATAAGGTATCTACTGGCACTTCAGCCAAAAGCCATGCATCCTTATTTTCATCTACTGCATAGACATTTAACTGGCTCATTTCTCCCAGTTTTTCTCCGGTAATGACTGCAGTCTGATGATCGTTGGATACTGTAATGCTATCTAAATCTGCTAATCGACTCAAACCATATAAGGTAAGCTCAGATGCATTTGGTGTTTTAATCGTAATTGGTACGCCAAACTGAGCTGCTTCTGTCACAGAAATTGCAATTTCTACGGTTTTTGCCTCTGCATCATAATTGAAAATCGCATTGGCATCCTCATTTGCAGAAGTATCTGCTTTTTGATTTACATCAAACCATTCTAACTCATATTCTTTCTCTACTCCAGATTCTTCATAGAGAACTTTCATCTGATTCTTATAAATCTGTGCAGCCACACTATTTTCTGCCTGGAATGTAAGATGAATCATAGCATCTTCATTTGCCGCCGCATCCAAGGTAAATGTATGGGTACTCATATCCTTAGAAGAAGTAATGACTGTTTCTTCCACATCTACTGCACGGCTTCTTCCCAGCAATCTCATATTTGTTGCTGCCATATAAAGTGTACGTCCAGTTGCCTCATCTCTTCCTACCGCAAAAGTCGTTGGCATCGTAGATTCCGGAACATCGTATTTACCAAAAGCAAAGTCAACATCTCCACCCCAGTAATAAACTACACCTGCATCTAACTTAATCACATGGACTACACCGAAAACCTTCTGAGGATCCACACCTAATTCTACAGAACCTACATCGATTCCTCCAATGATTGGGTACTTCTCTGGAATCGTAATTCCAGCAGTAGCATAGGCTTGCCAAAACAACTCATCCTCTCCATCATATGGAATCTGCTGAAGAATAATAGAGCCCTGACCATTGATGATATCCAAAATACTCAATTCCATGCCCAGACCTATGTCTAACCTTGGATACCAGTATACTTTTCCACCAATGGAATCTATAATCTCTATTTCTGCAACTGAAATCCCTCTCAAATATCCACTAATACCTCTACCTGATAAACTTAAGTCTGCTCTCGCAGAAAGCACCTCGAAAATAGCAAATTCACCACTGAGCATAAGTGTCAATGGAGGTATCGTACTAGAAACAAAGAATGTTTCATATATTTTGTCAATTCCTGCACCAGCACCACGAATCCAGAAAATTCCCATTGGATCCAGTGGAATACCCGGTACAAAGCCACCTACGAAGAAACGAATTTTATCTGGAACTGGAATACCATTCTTGCTATAGCAAGCAAATTCTGCCTCCATATTCATAGTAAGGAAATCTGCCTTGCCATTAACTCCAACGCCCCATTCTTCATTGATAACTTTCAGGTACAACGTACCTTTAATTTCTGGCATACCGTCGGTATAAGATGGCATTCCTACCTCAATCGAAGTATTCAGGCCGACAAAACCACCACCAAATAAAATATCTTTAATCTGAAGATTTAATCCGCCACCTTCGGCTTTACCCCAGTTCTCCAAGTCTTTTCGATGTGTTCTTTCTACCTCACGCAACTGATCTGCTGTGTAATTGCTCTTGGCAATCTTCAGCTGAACCTGGTCTAACGCAGAAGTCTCCACCGTTTTGTAATCGAAATTATTTGGCACCAAAAAGTCTGGTGAAAGCTCTGCACCAAAGGAAACGACATATTTGTCTGGTTCACCTCCAGCTTCTGTCGCCATAATAGCAAACTGTGCATAACGAAGTTCCATAATCATACCTGCAATGGTCTGGGCAGTACTAGCTGCACCAGGCCATGTCAAGCAAAGCATATTAGTATTCGCGGTCTGGTCTTCCACAAATGACGAAAGTTCACCGTTATATTTATATACAGGGAACTTCACCAACTCTCCTTCTTCAAAGGAAGTAATCGCACATACACCATCCCAAACCAAAGTATTTGCTCCAGTAGTGTATACCTTTCCATCAATATCTGTATTGATAGCGGTCTGATTGCCAGCTTCATCGTATTCAATATTTACCGTAAGACGACCTTCGGTTACATCGAGGCATTCATTCAATGAAATTGCTTCTCCGCCTTTTAGAACAACCGCTTCTGCTGCCATCAGCTTGTTATTTTCATCATATTTAAGCGTAAAATCGCCTCTTAAGACCAATAACACATCCTTGCTGGCTACTCCGCCAGTTTCTTTTTGGTAGTCCTCTTCTCCGCGATAGAGATTCAAATCATAATGACAAGGTGATTCAATGGTACCATCTCCTGTCATGCTGACAGTAATTACACCAAACGTGCCGCCTTTATACATTTCTTTATCGCTAACCACAAAGCGTAATGCATCACCTGTGATATCCATAACACCGGTATCTATCCAGTCGATAATCACATTCCATGTGCCAGGGCTAAGATACTGGTCCAAAACCAAGTCTGCTGTATTATCTTCTGCGTTGATAATGACATTAGAAGCTGGAACAACCACATCTGCAGTACCATTAGCAGGACGAAGCACAACCTGATAACGGGTCGTATCTCGAAGCATTCCAAAGTTTTTACCAGTCAAGTACAGGTGACGGGTACCATTCACATAGATTACTTCTGGATTGGTACTCAGAAAACTTAAACTTTCACCTGCTACGCCTGGACATAACAAATAGCTCTCACGACTTACCAGTTTATCCTCTTCTAACAGAGTTATTTTGTTGCTATTTACCTGTTCACTGACATCAAATACCTGCACCTTTATCTTACGATAATCTGAAATATTCATAGGTGCTGCCAGATAATTTAAAGTAACATCTCTTACTTCACCCGGCTGTAAGTTGCGAATCAACACATAAAATGGCTCTCCGCTTTCCGATGTAGTATTCTGTGAACCATTAGTATCAAAGGAAACCATCCCTTCTGGTGTGCTGAATGAAACTGCAATATAATCCAATACTTTGTCCGAGGTATTTTGTACCTTAGTGGTCATAGTAAAGTTACCTGGCGCATCGCCATTTAAATCCACATATCCCGTTTCATCCTCGTTCAAAATCATATCCGCAGGACCTGCAAAGTTCAGTGCAATACTGGTGTCTCCTGCTTCTGCATTAGAATACACACCATAATATACGCCAATTGCCTGTGCACTTTCTTTTCCAGCCTCAGCAGAACCCATATCATAATAGAGAGCGGTTGCACTATCTGCAGTCATAAACTTCTCGTTATATGGATTGGTAAAGTTCAAACTCTTTGTATAATCCTCAACTGGTTCATAATCAAATACACTGGATGCTAAATTGTTCCAATGGGCAAAGGTAACCTTTTCTGGAACAATGGTCTTTCCACCAACACTGGCATTTAATGTATAAGCGGTGACACTAGGAGAATACTCATCATCATAAGCAAAGAAATAGTTACTATACTCGCTTCCCTGCATGGTTCTCTCGGTCTTAACTGAGGTATAGCTTCCATCTGCCTGACCTGCCATATACACCGCATAATCCTGATAACCCAGGGCCGTATCCATCATGATACGAGCCTGGATATCATCAATCTTATTCTCTGTGGTATTTTTTACAGAATATGTAATGTATACCATACCGTGCTGCTGTGCCTTGGTATCCACCAGACTTAATGTCTGTGTAAATTCCAAGCCATCTACACTCCAGGTAGAAATGATTTCGTTCTCAGAAGCCTGCTTCACGGTAATATCATTTTTTCCTAAGCCTAAAAAGCTATAGTTTCGACCAAAAATATAGTCTTTGGTCTTGCCGTTACGTGTCACACGGAAAGATGTAAAGGAGGTATCATAGTTTTCATCTGGATACAGTAAGAACTTATTGTTATCCGATTTGTTCAATTTATCTCCCTCTACTGTATCTACTAAGAAACCACCGTTCTTTTCTGACACTTTAACAGACAAATAACCATCATTTAATTCTATGTAGCCCTTAGATGCTTCCTTTGTGGACGCAGCCTGAGTTGAAACAGGAAGACCTCCCAATAACAGGGATACACAGAGTATGAATGCAAATATTCGTTTCATTATTTTTTTCATAGTCTTTTCCTCCTACTTTCCTTACTCTACATAGATGATAATGATGTATTCATCATGACTCTGGGTTCTAATGCAAACGGTATAATAACCAGCTTCTTCCAACGGAAGCTCTGTACTGGTTATACTTTCTGCATCTCGAACCAGTGTAGTTGCACCTATTTTCATCTGAGCCGCTGTAAATACGCCTTTTTTGTAAACCACACTGTATGGCTCGCCATCTGTATCTACAGTTAATTCTAAATCATCATCCAGACTTCCGAGATATACACTATCTCTGCCAACCACTTCTCCATCCACTTTTACTTCTGGTTCTCCTTCCGAAGTCAGCTTCAACCATGCAGTTTTTGTGGATGTGTTATCTGAGCTATCGGTTGCGGTATAGGTTACGGTTGTTACACCTTCTACACTCAAATCATTTGTGAATTGGATATCTACATCAATATCCGCATCTATATCATTTACGATGATATTTTCCTCAAGCATAGCCAAAATAACCGCTCTATCCGTTCCTACTTTCGCAATAACCTGCTCTTTCTTAATCGTAATCACTGGAGCTTCTTTATCTAATGGTTTCACTCCGTTTAATAATGCAGATGCGGTATTTCCATAAACATCTACTGCATAAATCACAGGCCAAAGTCCCGCTTCATTATTACTAATTACGAATGCAGTCCATGTGTCTGCTGTGATTTCTTTTTCTGCTCCACCATTTAGACTAACCGTACAAGCTCGGTTTGCCTTTACATAAATGGAATCACCAACATTCAGTTTGATGCTGCTTGGATCTTTTACAGCACCTGTATCTATTGCAGAAGTATTAAACTGTAATTCCAAAGCAGAATCCACGATACTGTCTATTGTAAATTTAATCTGCTTAATATTTCCTGCTTTGTCCACATAACTATAGGTGTAGGTTCCATTTTCCTTGATTATGCTGGTGTGTTCATAACCGTACTGTGACTTCGTTCCATAACAATTTTCTTCACGGAACAAAGCATCTTCATCCGTCACAACGGTTACTGTCACACTCTTTCCATCTTTTGCAAGCTTAATAGCGGATGCCGTAACCACTGGTGCCACCTTATCGATATTCGTAACTGCATCTAAATTCAATGTAATTTCCGTATCATTGTATGCAACCGCTGTAAGTGGAAGAATTTCTTCAAAATTCTCTGTATAGCGAACTGTAACACGATTTCCTGTAATAAGTACATGCACCGCATCCTTATAAGCATAAGGAACAATGACCTCTTTTACATTCTTGTTGTAGGTCAGCTGTACAGTTACATCCTGACTGGTTGCTTCCTTTGATTTATTCTCAGACCATTTGATCTGTTCATTATATATCTGAACATCATCAATCTCGTCTACTACAATTTCTAACTGTCCGACAACCTCCTCGCCGGAAACATTCTGATTCTTTTTATAGGTAAAACTATAGTTGATGAGATAAGTGCCATTCTTCGTATATTTGATATAAGAACTTCCCAGATATGCACTATTTACATCAGTTTCTGTTTCTATATCTGAACCATCTGGTGCAGTTAGTGTAAATTCTGTAATCTCTGCATCACCACTCACCTCTGGTGGAAGTATATATACATAGGCATTGGTACCAGCATATACCTTCTTTACCTGTGGAAGTGGTGCCTCTCCTACGTTTGTCACATCAAATAAAATCTCTGTGGCATTTCCTTTTTCATCCACTGCAAAGAGAGTAAATGCCGTATTCTCTGTGATTTCTAATACACGGCCATTTAGACTTACGCCATCAATACTATCACTTCCACCAGCTACATAATCTGGTGCACTGTTATAGTGGCCTCTCTTTATAAACAGTTTCACTTCGCTATCATCGAGCAGTTCTATCTGGAAGCGATATACACTTGCCCATCCGATTTCACTCAAAAATTCTGCCGCATCCGTTCGGTCTTCCATACTTTCGATGATATGATTTCCATCATAGTCCTTTAATGCAGTACCATAGATACCTGGCTCTACCTGTAACGCAAGATTTTCATCTTGGAATATACCATTTCTCTGTGCATATGCACGAAGCTGAATGGCTGGAGCATTGGTATCGCCTGTTGGAAGCTCTGGATTTTCTACTTCATAGCTTTCATTTCGCAGTTCCACCTCAAGCTTCACTGTCATATCGACACCTGCCATCTTTTCACTTCCAAGAACTGCATAATAATCGCTTCCCTTAAAAGTATAAGAAGTTTCTTCGCCTGGATAGAAGGTATAGCTTGGAACCAGACCTGTATAGTAATCCCATACATCTAACTCTGCGTCGATAACATATGCGGTCACTGGACCATTGAGATATTTCACACCATTTTCATCGGTAAGAATCTGACTTTCGTCATAGCTCCACTGAATTTCAGGCACAAACTTCACAATATTATCTACCGTAATTTCATGTACTTCCGTACTGTTTTCTACCGTAAATGCAAATGTCGTATTTTTGCTTGCTGTCACCTTTACCGCAGAAGTATTATTGCTTGTTATCTGTATTCCATCTGTTTCCTGCACTGTAATTGGCAATCCATCTGCATTTGTCAGTAAAACAGATACCTCTCCAAAAGTAGGTGCTGTGGTACTGAATTTTGCATTCACACCGAAATTCCAACCCTCTGTTATTTCATAATCATATTCATGCAATTTACCAAACATATCTGTATAAGAAACATGATAGATTCCATTCGCAAATACACCTGTCTTTATGATTCCACGACTTGTAGAGCCACCGCTACCTATATACTGTGCATCCAAACCGCCTGCTACTGCTGCACCAATATTCAGTTCGATGCCCGTTTCTGTCAGTTCCTCCGTTATGACACCACCAGAAACTGTATTTGGATAATATCCTACGAGTTCCGTGTACTCCTTTCCAAAGACATCCTTGTAATTTACCTTATAACCTATCCAATTAGATGCTGGCGCCTCGTCTACATAATTTGCAAAATATACGATAATTTCTCCAGTATATGGATTTCTCCTTGCACCCATGTAGCCTACTTCATTTGGCTCTGCATAATTCTCGACCATTGGTACGGTTAAATAATCTTCTACGTCATTATAAAAGGTAAAGGTAATGCTGTCATAATCTACCAGTTCAGGTAAACATTTCACTGTAGAATCCTCTTTAAAATAAAGACGAGCCTCCGTAAAGGTGGAATTTACTACCGTATTACCATTTCCATCTTTATATGTATCTGTATATGAGCCTGTCGCATTAAATGGAGCAATCGTATATTCGATATCATCAATCGCAAATTTGTTGTACTCCAAATCGTTGTAATTGATATCTAACACTTCACCCGTTGTTGTATTTTTGGTCTCATAATACAAAATTGTACTGCCATCTTCTGACATTATTGGTGTGTTGTATTCAATGTTATTATTTACAATATCATCATAATGATACTGTATATAATTTACATTGTAATAAGACTCATTTCCAACTCTTCGCTCAGAACCAAGCTGCGGACAGATTGCCATCGCTCCGCCAAATTCATCATAAACGATGAATGCCGTATGGATTCTGTTTGTGAAACCTGACTCTGGTTCATACAGTCCAGAATAACTATTATCATCACTATCATCCAAGGTAACCAATTCATCAAGGGCAACCTCAACGTTATCTTTTCCATATCTGTAGAGGACTACGTTTACATCACCGTTTCCATTCATGGAATATGCTGTATCAAGCTTCCTTGTAAGACTGCTTACTGCTATCTGCCCTTCAATGTCAGATTCGTTTAAAGATTCCACGTAGCTATCAATCGAAATGTCCATATTTGGCATAATATCCGATACCATAATCGTAAACTGTCTGATTTCGGATACGGTTCCGTTTGCCAGTTTCACCTGATAATAGATGGTATTTACACCACTTACAACTGGTAAATCATATCCACTAACTGCAAAACCTGTTTCTGCAATTCCTTCCTGTTCATAAAGCTGGATGCCCATATAGTAATAATTCTCTGCAAATCCATTTATATCACTGTTTACCTTAGTAAAATTATCTACCGCTAATGCATCCTCCGTAATACCACTTAAGCTATTCCACATACGGAAGCCTACAACTTCACCTACCGTTACGCCATCATAGGTTTCAACCGTTTCTTCACATCTTAAACTAAATGCAACGTTTGACGCTCCTGCTGTATAATATGCAAACACATTATCTCGAGAGGTTTCTTTAAGATCACCTAATGCAAGACCTACACTCTCTAATGGTGCGATTTCGCCTTCGTGAACAACATCATGCTCTGGCCAATTAGAATGGTTACCAATTATATATTTCCATAATCCTGCATTTTTTACCTTGGTCGCATCTAAAACAATATTCAGAGACTGGTATTCAGCCGCTTCCACCGCACCCTTCTGGTATACACAAACGGTAATCGAATACATACCCGTTTCATATTCCATATCTGCCGGCATTATATAAGTCTGATTAATTGTAGTCTCTAAAATCTTAGTATCAATAACCGTAGTTTCTGTACCTTTTGTATAATTTAATGCCACATAGGATTTTGCAAAGTCGATATCCTGGATAACCCAATCCTCCTTAAGAAGATTGCTCAAAGAAAAGGCAAACTGTGTTCCAGCAATGAGAGAAGCAGCTCCCTCAATCTGTTTCAAGGAAATTGGATTATTTCCACTGGTTCCATCTGCTGCGCGTTCTATTTCTCCTGTTGCATCCTTTACGGCTCCGAAAGTAACCTTGTAAACACTTTCTGGTGTAGCATTTACAGGTGCATACTGTACTTTGATAACAGCATTATCTTTCACATAGGAATTATCATTCACACCTTCTTCAAATGTAGCCCCTGCAACTGGTGTCAAATCACAATATGACGCATCAAAGCTTACGCTCACATCACCATAGTATTCCTTTAATACAGTAGTATCTGCCAAGGTTGTTACCGTAGCATACTCCGTATTTTCTTCGTTAAAGGTTACCTTGTACCAGGTACCATCAAAGTCAAATACGTTGATACGTTCTCCCGTTTTTACGAGACGTACATAAGTATTGTTCCCCATCGTAACTGTCACACGAATATATCCGTCAGCACCTGCATTCTGTGTTGCGGTAGAACTCTTCTTTGCAGGTCCTACTACCGTAAGTACTGGTGCTGGGTCTGGCTCTAAAAGAATCGCTGTATCATCAAAATAAATCTTTGGACGATCGATTTCTACAATAACATCTGTAGAAGTCTGCACGAAGTTTCCTTTATTATCTCCTGCTTTTACCCACAATCTCTTCTGTGTACTATTGGACAGTTCCATAGAAACACTCACCTGTGCAGTCTTTCCTGCAGTAAAACTAAATGCATTCCATGCATCTTCATCTGGTGCATTCGCACCAATCTCTGTCCACTGATACTGAAGCGATGCCACTTCGGAATAATCCGTTACCTGAATCGGTACCAACACAGAAGTAACATTACCTACCGAGGTATATTCCTCTGGCTGAATGGTGATAACTGGAGCCACTTCATCTACCACAAATGAATAATGTTCCTTGTCGCCAACATTCTGATTTTTCACAATATCATTAACACTTACTGCCGCCTGAATCTCATCCACAGTAATTTTGTTACTATTTGTAAACTGAATCTTAACAGTCGCTGCATACTTATTATGTGCATGCAGTTTCCAACGAATCACACCTGCAGTTTCACCGCTCATCTTACCTGTGCCAGAAGCCAGCTGTTTTCCATCACTACTTAATACGGTATAGTTGTACTTCAATTCGCTAAGTGTTTTTGCAGTGAGTTTCATCGTAGCATACTCACCCAAAATACCTGCAGATAATTCCTCACTTAATTTATCGTTAATTGTAACCTGGAACTGCAAATCTCTGCCATTTTCCGCTGTAGATAATTTCTCTACGGTTACTTCAGGTGCCGTTACATCAAGATATATTTGTTTATCCGGTGCTGGTATCGTAGAAGTCAAAGCATTTCCATTTTTATCTGTAATAGTACCAGACAAACCGATAATCTGAATTGGCTGACCTTCATATCCAGCCATCATTTTCATTCCTTTTTTTGCTGTAAAGGTCTGGAATAGAAGCTGGGCACGTGCTCTTTCTCCATAAACAGTTGGCTCTTTCGAAGTAACTGACGCGAGCGGTAACTCTACCTGCTTTCCGTTTTCATCCAAGACATTTAATTTTGCCTTTGGAGAAAGCTTTGAAGTATTCAATGGCTCAGAAATCAAAAGTGACATTTGAAGTCCCTGATTTTCACCCAGGAAAAGCTCTTCACGATTGATATCTTCTGGCCAGCTGTTTTCCTCTTTGCCCGCCATTTCAGCAGCATCTTCACGGCTCGCTCCTGTGCTATCTCTAAAGGTAATCTCTTCAATCCATGGATTCAGATTATCGAAGCAGAGATTTTTTCCAATAAGATTCATCGTGCCTAACTCTACCTTATTACCCGCTAAATCTGTAATTGGTGTCGTATCCAGCTTGACATCCTGTAAATAAGTAATCTTATTCCCAACAGCTGTATATATAGACCGTCTTCTATCGCTATCATATCCAGACTGATAATCATAACATCCTCTTATCCCATAAACCTCATAATCAATTCCAGATATTATCGGAATATTTACTTTTGTAATACGTGTAATCTGAAATTCTTTCTCATAAAAATCCCCTAATTCAGCTATTGAACAGCAGAAGGTTAAGGTATCCCCAGCCTGATTATAAAAGCCTGCCTTCAAAGTAGAACTTTCGATGCCAGTCAAAGAATCCATCAGTTTAATTTCTATATACATATCATCAATATACTCGTCTGCCTCGCTGTTTGCCCAACGAAGTTCTTCATCCATCTGGAAATGTAAAAGCAGACCTGAAGCACCTAATTCTGCACTGACATTTGTGCATTTCGCAGTGGTATTATCCAAAGCTGCGATCCACATATTACTTACTTCTGTACCAGAGGCTCCTTGTACAGTAACATTTAAACTATTCGAAAATGGATATGTCGCAGTTCCTTCTACCGCCGTTGTAGTCTTTTTAGACAAACTGCTACCACCAATTGTAACACCATCCAAAGTCATACTTGGCTTATCTTTGGTAGACTTAAATGTCGCTCCAAAACGCAAAGATACATCTGGATTTCCTGTGATTGTTGTCATACCTCCAGTATAAAAATTAGCTTTCCAAGCATTGCTATCTGCACTAATTACGCCAACAGAAGGACGTAAATTTACCCTTGAAGATAGGTAATAAGAATTATGATATACGTGTGTCTTATCCACGCGATTGCTGTCATCCCAGTAAAACCACGATCCGATTCCACCATATACCGTATCCCTGCTTGTATATGCCGCATTCGTAATTTTATCCTTAATCTCATCAAAAATGATTTCGTTATATATAGGATAGCCCTTTACCTCCACACCTTGCGCGGTGTATTCCATCTGTGGAATTAAGGTAACTACCATAGTCGCTGCTAAAACCAATCCTGCGATTCTCTTTGCTAGTCCTTTTTTTCTAAACATACCCATTTCCTCCTTTATATCTTCCAAATGGTATATTCTTTAAAATCTTGTAAGATTCGTCTTCCAAGCTCTTTGTAGTCCATCGCCATTACTTTTTCTATCTTGCGCTTGCGTCGTTCTTCTGGCACGTTGTAAATCATCATAATCGCATTCAATGCTCCTTTGATGCGTTCCGCCAAAGATGTATCGTCCGTGCATTTCAACGTCGCATATTCAATACCAGAAACCATAATCTCAGCTACCTGATACTGTTCTGCTGTCCAATCTGCACAGTATTCTGCAAATACACTCTGTGCTCGTTTACAATCGGATTTTCTGATCAAATCTAATGACATCGTATGCGTATATGACGACAAGTAGAAGTCCTTTGCAATCTCATCTTCTTCACAAATAGATGCCATGGCTGCCAGCTCAATACAAATTGCAAACAAGGATGTTTCTCCCTCGTCTGCCACGACATCCATCATCTTCCACTGAAAGTCGCAGAGCATCTCAGTAAGCTTTGCCAGCAAATGCTCCTTTGTCGGATAATGAAAAGTCAGATTTCCTGTACTAATCCCCAACTCCTCACTAATCGCTTTCGCAGAAGTATTTGAATATCCAAATTCTAAAAACTTCTGTGTCGCAACCTGTATTATTTCTTTTCTCGTGGTATCGGCTGTATGTCGTGCCATGAGTTCCTCCTTTTATATGCCTCCACAAGCAAAATAGGATGCATGCTATTCTAGTATTTATCCTAGTTTAGCACGCATCCTATTTCTTGTCTATAACTTCTTAAGATATTTTTATTTCAATTTATCTAATATTGATGTTCCAATCGTTCCCTCTGGCATCTCCACGCCGAAGTTTTCTGCAATTGTCGCACCGATTACAGCAAAGGTGTCGGTTTCTTCTAATGTTCCACTTGCTGTAAATGCAGGGGAGTATGCTAAGAATGGAACCTTCTCTCTGGTGTGGTCCGTACCAGTATAGGTAGGGTCGTTGCCATGGTCTGCAGTGATAATCAGCAGGTCGTCTTCTGTCATAAGCGGAAGGATCTCTCCTAATTTTTCATCAAACATCTCAATTTCTTTGCCATACCCTTCTGGATTACGGCGGTGTCCCCAAAGTGCATCAAAATCTACCAGATTGACAAAGCAAACTCCTGTAAAGTCCCTGCCTGCGATTTCAATGGTCTGTTCCATACCATGTACGCTGGATTTTGATTTGTGGGCTTCTGTGATACCTTCACCCACAAATATGTCATTGATTTTGCCTACGGAAATCACTTCATAACCAGCATCCTTTAAGGCATTTAAAGCCGTTTCACCGGATGGTTTGAGTGCATAGTCATGACGATTGCTGGTTCGCTTGAACTCGCCCTTTTTCTTCCCTACATAAGGTCTGGCGATAACTCGTCCCACACGCCATTCATCCTTCATGGTAAGCTCGCGAGCAATTTCACAGTAACGATACAGTGTTTCCAACCCCATGGTTTCTTCGTTACCACAAATCTGAAGTACCGAATCCGCCGAAGTATATACGATGACCTTGTCCTCGTAAATCTCCTGCTCCGCCAGTTCTTCTAAGATTTCTGTACCGCTGGCAGATTTATTTCCAATAATTTCCCTGCCAAACTGTCTTTCCAGTTCATCAATAAGCTCCTTTGGAAAACCATTTTCCGTAAAGGTAATAAATGGCTGGGTTGTATGAATCCCCATCATTTCCCAATGTCCCGTCATGGTATCCTTACCATTACTGGCTTCTTTCATGGCACAGTAATAGCCCAATGGTTGTTCCACTGGTTGTACCTTTTCCATTGGTTTTAAGTTCGCCAAGCCTAGTTTCTGTAGGTTTGGAATATTCAGATGCTCTACGGTCTTAGTAATATGTCCCAAAGTGTCTACACCCACATCTCCAAACTTTTCGGAGTCTGGCATAGCCCCGATGCCCAGGGAGTCTACGACTATTGTAAATATACGCTTAAACTTCATGGCATATATCCTCCTTTCCAAACAACGAATGGTTACACAGCATTAATATCCGCTATCGCTATCCTGATTTTTTACTATTTTTACAATACGACTGGTTCCGAGACGGCTGGCCCCAAGCGCAATAAACTTTTCTGCATCTTCCATAGAGGAAATCCCGCCTGCTGCTTTGATTTTCACATTTGGGCCCACATGCTTTGCAAAAAGTGCGATATCCTCGAATGTCGCTCCACCTGTAGAAAATCCTGTGGAAGTTTTGATATAGTCTGCCCCGGATTCTGTAACAATTTCACACATTTTGATTTTTTCTTCTTCGGTCAAAAGACAGGTTTCGATAATGACTTTCAGCACGCGTCCTTCACAAACATTTTTCACCTGCTTGATTTCCTGAAGGACATAGTCATAGGCCTTTGCTTTCAACATACCTACATTGATTACCATATCGATTTCGTCTGCTCCATCGGCAATGGCAAATCGTGCCTCGATGGCTTTGGCAAGTGTTGTATTGTTACCATTTGGGAAACCAATTACGGTACAAACCTTACATTTGCCTTCCATATAGTCTCTTGCCTGCTTTACGAAACATGGTGGAATACAAACGGAGGCTGTCCCATATTTCATGCCATCGTCACAAATCGCCTTGATATCCTCCCATGTAGCAGTCTGTGCCAGCAGGGTGTGATCCACCATGCCAAGAATTTCCTGTTGTGTCATATTTCTTTCCTCTATTCTTCTTACTTGTCCAATTTTTCTGGCCCAAAGCTTTCTGGCAACAAATCAGCCAGTGTAAACACCTTGTACTCGGTGGTACTTTTCGCCACGATAATCTCAAATGTATCCGGGTCACAGAATTCGCGCATCACTTGTCTGCATATACCGCAAGGTGCACAAAAATCCAGCTCTGAGGCATCTTCATTTCCACCTACAATGGCAATTGCTTCGAATTCTGTCTGTCCCTCTGCTACTGCACTGAAAATAGCCGTTCTTTCCGCACAGTTTGTGGCTGGATAGCTGGCATTTTCGACATTACAGCCCATATATATAACACCATTGCTTCCTAAGAGGGCTGCTCCTACTTTAAACTTAGAATAAGGTGCATAAGCAATGCGCCTTGCATCCATTGCCAATTCAATCAATTCTTCATTTCTTCCCATAGTCTTCTCCGCCTTAGTTCATTTCACTTCTTATCACTGGTTTTCCATGTCTGCTGCAATTAATTTGCGTAAAGCTCCCACTGCTGTACGGATTGCAAGCTCGGTATCATGTACCTGTGGGTTTGGAAGTCCTAGTTTCGCACGTTCCTGATTGGCTACGACCAGGAAACAGGAACCAACACGAACCCTCAAAAAGCTTCCTGCGATAAAAAGTGCTGCTGATTCCATTTCGGAAGCCAAACATCCCATACGAACCCACGCCTGCCACTTATTTTCCAATTCGTAGCTGACCGGCATAATTTCTGGTTCATGCTGTCCGAAAAAGCTATCTTTACACTGGGCCACACCTACATGGTGAGGAATGTTCTGCTCCTTTGCCGATGCCACCAATGCATTGGTTACATCAAAATCTGCAACTGCAGGATATTCAATCGGTGCAAATTCACGGGATGTACCTTCCATACGTATTGCACCATTTGCAATGACTATATCACCACTCATAACATGCTCCTGCATACCGCCACAGGTCCCCACGCGAATAAACGTGTGTGCTCCGCATTTCGCCAACTCATCGATGGCAATGGCTGCTGATGGTCCACCAATACCTGTAGAAGTAACACTGACCTTTACTCCATCCAAGGTTCCAGTATACGTCACATACTCTCTGCTATCTGCTACCAAAACAGGATTATCAAAATGCTCTGCAATTTTTGCACAACGTTTTGGGTCCCCTGGTAAAATTACATATTTTCCGATATCCGCTGGACCAACGCCAGTATGATACTGTTTTCCGCTGCCTTCTGCATAATCGATCATAAGAAATCCCCCTACATATTATTTATATATTCCATTATACAATACTTTGGCCAAAATGTCAGCAAGCGGTTCCATCGCGTTTTTCGCCTCTTCAAAGGTATTGGTCTGTGCACCGACCTCTACTAACACTGATTTAGGTTTTAAATGCAAATTATAACGATATCCTTTTAAATATATTTTTCGAGTAAGGTCTGGATAATATTCTGCCGCAGTAAGCTGCATTTGGAAAGAAAGTGCAAGATTATCGGCTATATAAGGATTGGGCAAATAAGTTAGTTCTCCTTGAGCAGTCGTTTTGCTAAGTCCATTGAAAAACATAATTTTTGCGGTTGGCTTTCCATTTATTTCCGTTACCAGATGCCTATCCTCCGCAACACCATCTCTATGTAAATCTATCACCACCTCAATCGTAGGATTTTCCTGTAATACCTTCTCTATATTTGGCAATGCCATGGAATATGCATTATCTCTGCTCGGCAAATCATATACGCCTTTGTGATGCAGGACATCGATTCCATACTTCTGCTCCAAAAGCTGTTCCAGATAATCGCCTACTCCAACTACGGAAGTAGATGCATCTCCCTGTATCGAATCCTTATATCCTTCCTGAGAATGTGTATGATAAATCAATATCTGTGGTCCTTCCACATTGGCAGTCAAGGTCATGTCTTTTCCCAATAACATATTTACATCTAACAGGTCACTGCCAACGGTCGTCGTATTATCCACCTGATAAAAATTTTGTCTCAAATAATCAAATTCCTGCAGCTTCACCCGATTGATAACCACCTTTTTTTCAGTTACCTCCCCTGAGGTCTGCACACTTTCGTCCTTTTCCGTGGTATTCTCTGGGACTTCTGAAGACACAGGCTCGTCTTCTTTTATCAAAGAATCCCCTTTAACTACCACATCCTCCTCTACCACCGATTCATCTTTTACCACAGCCTCATATCTCGTAGCACGAAATTCCGACACCAAGGGTACAAAGAATCGCTCCAAATCCATATATACCAGCTCTTTTCCCGTCTTTTCAAAGTTATATATGCCCGGAGCCATAAGCCATGATATCTCCAAATACAGATTTTCAATTGCAGCAATTTTCCCATTTTGCCATTTGGCATCTCCCCATCGATAAGCTCCCATACAGATCAAAATACACGCAACTAATATAAAAATAATTTTTCGCATTCCATCACCCCTTCTTAGGAATATATGTCGCTTTTCTTGCATCTATGAGAAAAATCCATTTTTTGAAATTTAATTCGCAAAACAGAGGGAGGCAAATTCCGATTTGGCGACGCCTTATGTTTATTTTGAAATAAAATATGTCACTGTGTCTTCTAGGAGATTTCGAACCTTTAAGGAAAACGCGTTTATTATCTTGAAACACTCTGCTTGCTTAAATTTTGTGTCTGGCATAGCTTTTACTATCTGCACCGCTTTGTCCGTGTGCAACAGACACCGTACTCCCATTTCTGTTTCTCTAATGTGGGCAGTCTTATAAAGTTGATATTACATGAGCCATGCAAAAACTCGGTGCAAGTACGGCACCTCAGACAGTTTGCATGGCTCATGACATTTTATAATCC
>JAFUPI010000057.1 GCA_017481285.1 Agathobacter sp.
GTGGAAGACGTAGCTAAGATTTGCGACATCGACTTAACCAGCAAAGAATTCTGGCTCATGAGTCTCCACTCATACGATGAGGCAATTTCTCAGTATAAAGAACTTGTTAAAAACTAAGTTTTTCTAAATACCACGAAAAAGGAATCCAGACTTGTATCCTACGAAACACGACTTTCGCTCATAGCGTCCTCGTTACGTTACTAAATTCGCATTCCATAAATATGGTCTGCTCATTAAGTAACGACGGTCCGCTAATGGTTTCGTACGATACAAGTCTGGATTCCTTTTTCTTACTCTTTGGATAAATACCATTTCAACACATCTCTTTATACGAAGAGAAATCTTCATCTCCTGATAAAGCATTTTATACAGTAAATATTGTTTCTTCTAAAAGCAAGAAAATCAGCCTATGAATATATAAAATTGGACCATTAGCGGGCAGTCATTACTTAGTGAGTAGGCTCCCGAACTTGTAGACTGCGAACTTAGTAACGCGACCAGCACGCTATGAGCGAAAGTCGTGTCCATATTTATATATTCATAGGCTGATTTTCGTAGTTATTTGATAAACTAAGTTATGTATTAAATGCTTTTCTAGAAGATGACCGATTTATCTTCGCCCATCGCTGGGACATGTTTGAATTCGTATTTCTCGCCATTTTCATCGCGGACATAACCATTGAATTCACCGAATACGATAAAGTATTCGATATTGATAACTGGTAATGCATGCGTAACCATGTCAAAAACCTGAAACAAATCAAAGTCAAGATTTACCATATCATGTTCATCCTGAATATGCCAACGGGCATGTCCATCAAACTCGATGGTTGGCTTGTCTTTGGTAAATTTGGCTGGTGGCAAAATGCTGACTTCATTTTCGAACCAAATCAGGTTTTCGTTATAGTCCTCTGGATCTACGGTCTGATTTTCCGTCAGATTTAATGCAAAAAACATTTCTTTTCCCTTATGATTCATTTTTCCCATGAAGGTCGCCCAATCATAGTGCATTTCGCGTGGATAATATCCACGATGATCATCGATGATGGCCGTGCTATCATCGGTAGTCTCATAGGTTTTGCCATTGACTGTCACATATCCTTTTGCCTGGAAGAAGTCCTTCTGCGTATACAATGGACGATGTCTTTCTTCTGGATGGGCAAATGGAATCGATACTACACTCGGTTTCGAAAGACGAGTCAATTCAAAATTGTAATCAATCGTACCATCTTTTCCCTCAAAGAATCCATCTACATTTGCTTTTCCATCCTGAAAGTTATTTACATAATGTACACGTAATTTTTTACGTTGCGCATGCGTAATACTTCCATTAATCAGATTTGGTGAAATTACCGCCTCATGCGAAGCCAAAGTTTCCTGCCAGCGATACAGTTTTCGCATACGCTGATCATAAAACAGGGTCAATGCAACTCCAAACAATCCCATGTTACAAACAGCGGTCAGCATATACCCTTCCTTTAAATGTACCTCTGTAGCTTCCCAAAGTGTCAATCGAATTGGATTCAGGAAATCCGGTGCTTCTGTTGGATTTTTGATACTTAAAAAATCCATAGTTTCAAACTCTTTGTCAAAGGTTCCAAATACACATTTTCCATCCTCGACCAAGTGTTTTGGAGTTGGTACACTCCTTCGTTTCGGTGAAATAAATTTACTAAACTCCCCCATTTTATCCCCCTTTTATAAATTTTATTTCATCTTATCAACAACTACTTCCAGCTTTTCACATAACCCCTTGGCTGTTTCATAGTCATTTTCTTTTAAACATTTTTCGATACGAGTTTCTATATCCTTTTTGAGCTGCTCCTGCTCGAGATAATCTTTATTAAAATGATTTTCATAAATCATCTTGCGGAAGGATCGGGTACGCATTTTACGTATCGATTTGTCTTCTACAAAAAGAATATAATCTACACAGTTTGCAATCGTGTAAAAATCGTGAGAAACCATAAGCACAGTTCCTTTATATTCTTCAATCGCTTTTTCCAATGCAATCTGAGAATACGTATCCAAATGACTGGTTGGTTCGTCTGAAAGCAAAAGCTTCGCATTTCCTGCTGCGATTTTGGCTAATTGCAAGAGGTTCTTCTCTCCACCAGAAAGCTGTGCAATCGGACTAGAAAGCATATCTACTTCAAAATAATAATCCTTTAAATATTCTGCAATCTGTCCATGGGTTTCGAATCCAAGTGCTTCAAACTCCTCATAAATCGTATTGGATTCCTTCAGCATCTCTCCATGAATCTGAGATAAAAATCCAATTTCCACATCTTCCGCTATCGAAATAAAGGCACTTTGGTTCCGATAAATATCACGTAGCAAGGTCGTTTTGCCCGTTCCATTTGGGCCTACAATGGCAACCTTTTCTCCTTCTTTTAGTTCAAATCGAACATTTTCTAACAGAGTATCTTCATAGGCAATTGTGTAATCTTCTACGCGAAGCTCTGTTTTCTTTTCTGCTGGAATATTCTCCGTTGGTTGAATGAGTTCCTGCATGACTTCAGCTGACACTTCACCAGCTACTTCTAAATTCAAATCAAGAGAAGGCAACTGTATCTTTGGCTGTCGCAAATTCACGAATGGAGCCTTAATACGTCTTGCTTCTAATCGCTCCAGGTACGAAACACGAGCATGCAATGCCTTTCCTCGCGAAGCACTGGTTACTCTGGTTGCATTGGCACGAAGCTTATCAACGATCTTTTGATTTCGCTCAATCTCCGCTTGTTCCTTTGCCACCTGTTCCTGCAACTCTACTTTTTTTGCCAAAAGTGTAAAGTTGTATTCTAGGAAGCTGCCTTCAAACTCCTGAATATCTGCATCTTCCAAATGCAGAATTTTGTTGAAGCAATGATTCAACAAAAATCGATTATGTGTAATAGCTAAAATCGTTCCTTTGTAGGAATTAATCAGACTACGAAGTCCGTTCAGATTATCAAAATCCAGAAATACATCCGGCTCGTCCATAATCAAAAGATTTGGCATAAGAAGCATCTGCTTTACAACCTGAAGCAGTTTATACTCTCCACCGCTGATAGCCGAAATAGGAAGCGTTTCAGTATGCGAAAGCCCTGCCGTTTTTAACTGTTTTTTGATGTTACTTTCATAGTTATCCCCATCGACAGCTGCAAACTCATCCAAAATCCTTTGGAATTTTTCCAAAAGAGCTTCCATATCATCAAAATTGGTTTCCATCTCTTTGCATACTGCTTCATTTTCGTTTTGCATGCGTACGAAATCTTCTGCAAGGAAATCAAAAACGGTTATTTCTCTATCTTTTTCTTCTTTTTCATACTGACTGACATATCCTACTCTGCCATTCAAATCCCTTGTAATCTTTCCATCATAAAGATATTTTTCATCATTTAATAATATATCTACCAACGTAGTTTTTCCTGTACCATTGCTGCCAATAAGCACTGCATGCTGACCATCTTCAATGGTAAAGGAAACATCCTTATATAAATCTTTTTCTGGAAATGCGTAGGATAATTTTTCTACTTTTATCATCAAATTTCTCCGTTGCCGCATCGTGCGACCTATTTCTAACAGATTTTCTGGAACCCGATTCTTGGTTCTCCATCTTCAAGATAAATCGTTCCGCATGGGGTAAATCCACATTTCTTTAACA
>JAFUPI010000058.1 GCA_017481285.1 Agathobacter sp.
AATGTTTACTCATAAGTCTGCTCCTTTCTGGTCAGACAGCTAAACTAATTATCTAACAGGATTGTAAAGTTTGCAAAAGTAAACGCATGATTGCAAAAGTAAAAGTAAGCAAAAACTTGCATTTAAATTTTCAATTAAGGTTTGCGACAGCCCTTTGTGTGTGTCATTTTTTGTACACTGACGATGTTATCTTCTTATCATCAAGAGAAACTTAGAAAAAGGATTGGTGAAGAGGAGAGATGGCATGAATACATTGAGATTACAGTATAGCAAAATTGATTTTGAAAAGGTAATAATTACATTAGGAATGGCACTTATGGAGGCATCCGGAGTGGTACTTTTGGTGTGTGGGCTTTTAGATATAAAAATTTTCTAAAAAACACCAAATATAGAAGGGAATCCTTGGAAAATACTATATTTTGATTGACGTTAAAACCTTTGCTCGCTATAATTATGTTGGAATATTTTCTAAATTGGGAAAGTGTGTAATAAAGTAGTAGAAAGATGAGGATACGCATGAGCTTTGGTTTAAAAAGTAAGGTACAGAAGATAATAGCTGTTGTACTTTTGTTTGCAATCATTGTAAGCATGATAGGGATTGGCGATACAACAGCGTATGCATATGAGAAAAAGACTGGAATGGTACATTTAAGCAGTACAAGTTCTCTGCTCCAGACGTACGAAAGTGCATCGACGGATTCAGGAGAGGTTAGTAAGCTGGTGTATGGTAAGCCGGTTACAGTAATTGATGAAACCGTTGACGCAAGTGGTGTAAAGTGGTATCAGATTACATATTTTATCAAGGATGGAGCTGTAGAGAAAACTGCATACTGTCAGGCATCTTATATTTTATTGGATGAAGATACATATGTGACTGCAACGGGAAAAACAAATGCGAATAACGTATCTCTGTGGAGCTGTACAGGTACATACCAAAAACCAGAACTCGCAGTGCTGAGTTTGGGAACGAAGGTAGAAATCGTAGATGAGATTACCGATGAAGGATATAGCTGGTATCGTGTTCGATGTACAGTGGATTCGGTTGTACGTTATGGATGGATATTAAAGGGCTATGTGACGAAGGATTCGATTCCAGATATTGAGACAGACGAAGAGTATGAAGATTATTTAAGACGTATTGGATTTCCAGAAAGTTATATCAAACCTCTTGCAGTTTTGCATGAACAGTATCCAAACTGGAAATTTGAGCCATTTATATCAGGACTGAAATGGGAAGATGTATTGGCTGCTCAGTGTAAACCGGGTGTGAGCCAGACACATATGAATTACGATGATGCATACAAGTCATACGCATCTACGGAGTATAACTGGTACACAAATGAGTGGGTACTTCGAGATACCACCGGATGGGTAACGGCACATCCTGATTACGTTGCTTATCATTTGGACCCAAGAAACTGGTTTAATGATGTCAATATCTTTATGTTTGAAAGCTTAAGCTATAGTGATATTCATACACTAGAAGGTGTGCAGGCGGTTATAAAAGGCACGCACATGGAAAATGATATTGACAATGGTAGTGGTGATGGAACGATGTTGAATTATTCCACTGCTTTTATGGAAATTGCGAAAAAAGTAGGTGCAAGTGCTTATCATTTGGCGAGTCGTGTTCGTATGGAACAAGGTGTATATGGAACCAGCGACATGATTTCAGGTAAATATCCAGGTTATGAAGGGTATTACAACTACTTTAACGTAAAAACGTATGGAGTAGGAGATTTGTATATTACGCGTGGACTTGGTTTTGCGAAAGAACAGGGGTGGGATACCAGATACAAATCTTTGGAAGGCGGGGCAGCATATCTTGCCAAAAACTATATTGCGATTGGTCAGGATACCTTATATTTGGAAAAATTTGACCTGATTCCACAAGGTGGTTTGTATAATCATCAATATATGACGGCAATACATGCACCTAGATCAGAGTCACAAGCGGTAGCAAAGGCGTATCCAGATAAGACACAGGCATTCGTATTTAAAATTCCTGTATTTGAAGAAATGCCAGAAGAACCAGCGGCTTTTACTGCAAGTGGTAACAGAAATAACTATTTGAAAACACTGGATGTAGAAGG
>JAFUPI010000059.1 GCA_017481285.1 Agathobacter sp.
AGAAAAGATGAAGCTTCTCAGATGGCTATGAGTAGTGAAACTCAGATGATATACGATAAATATGGTGTAAATCCAATGGGTAGCTGTGGACAGATGCTCATCCAGATGCCTATTTTATTTGCATTGTATCGTGTATTCTACAATGTACCTGCTTACATTTCAGCAGTTCGTGAAAAATTTGTTGTAATTGCAGATGAAATTATGGCTTATGATGGTTTTGCTGATATTATGGCAAAGATTACAACAGATTATAAGGTAAACACTGGTGTTACACCTGATTTTGTAATATCTGATACAAATACAATTGATCAGGTTAGAAATTATATCATCGATGTAATTTATAAGGTACCTTCTATTGATAGCCTTGTAAAACCTAACGCAGATGGTGAAGTTTACTTTACATCATTAGATAGTGTTACAGAGATTATTAACAATGGTGTAGAAGCATTCCATGAATTTAACTTTTTCTTTGGATTAAATATTTCAGATACACCATGGAATATTATTACAACTAATTTTTCAGCTGGAAACTTTATTCTTGTATTTGCAGCATTGATGATTCCATTTTTATCATGGTTAACACAGGTTATCAGTCTTAGATTAATGCCTACAGCTAATAATGATAAAAATAATGAAAATGATATGATGGCTCAGCAGATGAAAATGATGAATAAGACAATGCCTCTTATGTCATTGTTCTTCTGTTTTACATTACCAGTTGGTCTTGGTATTTACTGGACTGTTTCAGCAGCATACCGTTGTTTACAGCAGGTAACGATCAATAAAATTATCTCTAATATGAATTTAGATGATATTATTGAAAAGAATAAAGAAAAAGCGAAAAAGAAACAGGAAAAACGTGGTGTTTATGAAAACCAGATTCGTGAAGCTGCAGCTATGAAAACAAGAACTATCGAAAGCAAAGCTAATATTAATAATTATGCAGAAGTTGATAAAGAAGCATATAACAATGTTAATAAAACATACAAACCAGGTAGTATGGCTGCAAAAGCAAATATGGTAAGAGAATATAATGAAAGAAATTCTCGTAAGTAATTGGAGGAATAAAAAATGGAATTTATTGAAGTTTCAGCAAAAACAGTAGATGAAGCTTTAACAGAAGCTTCCATCTCTCTTGGAATTCCAAGTAGCGAAATTGAATACGAAGTTGTAGAAAAAGGAAGTACAGGTTTCTTAGGACTTGGTAGCAAAAATGCAGTAATCAAAGCTCGTAAGAAATTTTCCGTAGAAGAAAATGTAAAAGAATTTTTAAAATCTGTTTTTCATGCAATGGATATGGCAGTTGAAATCATCGTAAAAGTAAATGAAGAAGAAAAATTAATCGAAGTTGACTTAAAGGGTGATGACATGGGTGTTCTCATTGGTAAGAGAGGCCAGACACTTGATTCTTTACAGTACTTAACAAATCTTGCAGTAAATAAGCATTCTGAAAACTATTACAAAGTAAAAGTTGATACAGAAGATTACCGCAAGAGAAGAAAAGATACTTTAGAAAATCTTGCAAAGAACATTGCTTACAAAGTTAAGAGAACAAAACGTGCTGTTGAATTAGAACCAATGAATCCTTTTGAAAGAAGAGTGATTCATTCCGCACTTCAGAATGATAGATATGTAACAACACATAGCGAAGGTGATGAACCATACAGACATGTAGTAGTAACTCTTAAAAAATAATTTTATAAATATTACGTCCCAGGTAAAAAATACTTGGGACGTATTTTTTTTATTGTGATAACATGATATAATATTGCTAAGTATGTGCATAAAGGAGTAAATATGAAATCAGATACAATTGCTGCAATTGCAACAGCCATGAGTCCAAGTGGGATTGGTATTATAAGATTAAGCGGAGATGAATCTTTAGAAATTATTGATAAGATTTATCGTTCTAAATTAAATAAAAAGAAGATTAGCGAGTGTCAATCACATACCATCCATTATGGATATATTTATGATGGGGAAGAAATGATTGATGAAGTCATGGTACTTCTTATGAAAGCTCCTAATACGTATACAAAAGAAGACACCATTGAGATAGATTGTCATGGTGGTGTTTTTGTCATGAAACGAATTTTGGAAACAGTAATCAAGTATGGAGCCAGACCAGCAGAACCAGGTGAATTCACAAAGAGAGCTTTTTTAAATGGCCGTATTGATTTAACTCAGGCAGAATCTGTTATTGACGTAATCAATTCAAAAAACTCTTTTGCTTTAAAGAGTTCCTTAAGTCAGCTTAAGGGTTCTGTACTTACAGATGTAAAGAAAATTCGTGGAAATATTTTGCATGAAATCGCATTTATTGAAACTGCTTTGGATGATCCAGAACATATTTCATTAGAAGGATATAATGAAAAGTTACTTTCTGTTGTAAATCATGAGAGAAAAGAAATTAAGAGACTTTTAGATTCTTCTGATAATGGTCGTATTTTGAAAGAAGGTATTAATACTGTAATTTTAGGAAAACCAAATGCAGGTAAATCTTCACTCTTAAATGTTTTAGTTGGTGAAGAACGTGCAATTGTAACAGACATTGCTGGTACGACTCGTGATGTTTTAGAAGAGCAGATTAATCTTCATGGAATTTCTTTAAATATAATGGATACAGCTGGTATTCGTAATACAGAAGATGTGGTAGAAAAGATTGGTGTAACGAAGGCAAAAGAATATGCAAATAAAGCAGACTTTATTATTTATGTAATTGATAGTTCTACAGCATTAGATGATAGTGACTTTGAAATTATGGAAATTTTGAAGGATAAAAAAGCAGTGGTTCTTTTAAATAAATCTGATTTAGAAGTAGTTACTTCCAAGGAAGAAGTAGAGAAACATTTGGATAAAACAATCATTCCAATTTCTGCAAAAGAAAATACAGGAATTACAGAATTGGAAGATAAAATAAAAGAGATGTTCTTCCATGGCGAAGTATCCTTTAATGATGAAGTGTATATTACAAATATTCGTCAGAAAAATTCTTTACAGGATGCATTAGATAGTTTAAATTTAGTAGTGCAAAGTATAGAAGATGATATGCCCGAAGATTTTTATTCGATTGATTTAATGAGTGCTTATGAATCACTTGGAAAGATGATTGGTGAATCTGTTGAGGATGATTTGGTAAATGAAATCTTCAGCAAATTCTGTATGGGTAAATAATTTTGATTTTTAGAAAGAGGTAAAAGATGCCTGCTATTGTAGAAAATTATGATGTAGTAGTAGTTGGGGCTGGTCATGCTGGATGCGAAGCAGCTTTGGCAAGCGCCAGACTTGGAATGGAAACCATTATTTTTACAGTAAGTGTAGATAGTATTGCACTGATGCCATGTAATCCAAATATAGGTGGAAGTTCGAAGGGACATATTGTAAGAGAAATAGATGCTCTCGGCGGAGAGATGGGTAAGAACATTGATAAGACTTTTATTCAGTCTAAGATGTTAAATAAGTCAAAAGGTCCTGCAGTACACTCTCTTCGTGCTCAGGCAGATAAGATGGCTTATACAACTGAGATGAGAAAGGTGTTAGAAAATACTAACCACTTAACAATACGACAAGCGGAAATTAGTAACATTATCACAGATGATGCTAATAATATCACGGGTGTACAGACGATTTCCGGTGCAACTTACCATTGTAAGGCAGTTATCATTTGTTCTGGAACTTATTTGAATGCAAGATGTTTAACAGGTGAGATGATTACTTATACTGGACCAAATGGTTTGCAGGCTGCAACACATCTTACGGATTCTTTAATAGAACATGGAGTAGAAATGTATCGTTTCAAAACAGGTACTCCAGCTCGTATTGATAAGAGAAGTATTGATTTTTCAAAAATGGAAGAACAGTTTGGGGATGAAAGAGTTGTACCATTTTCTTTCACAACAAATCCAGAGGATGTGCAGATAGACCAGGTGTCTTGTTGGCTTACATATACCAATCCAAAGACACATGAAATCATTCGTGCAAATCTTCATCGTTCACCAATGTATTCTGGTGTTATTGAAGGTACAGGTCCAAGATACTGTCCATCGATTGAAGATAAGGTTGTGAAATTTGCAGATAAAGAACGTCATCAGATTTTTATTGAACCAGAAGGATTAAAGACCAATGAGATGTATGTAGGTGGTATGTCTTCTTCTTTACCTGAAGATGTTCAGCATGAAATGTATCGAACTCTTCCAGGTTTGGAAAATGCAAAGATTGTTCGTAATGCATATGCGATTGAATATGATTGTATCAATCCAAATCAGTTGTATGCCTCTTTGGAATTCAAAAATATTCATGGTCTTTTTTCTGCTGGCCAGTTTAATGGAAGTTCGGGATATGAAGAAGCAGCAGGTCAGGGTTTAGTAGCTGGTATTAATGCAGCTATGAAGATTCAGGGAAAAGAACCATTGATTTTAGATCGTTCGGAAAGTTATATAGGTGTATTGATTGATGACCTGGTAACAAAGGAAACCTTTGAGCCATATCGAATGATGACTTCCCGTGCAGAATATCGTTTACTTCTTCGTCAGGATAATGCAGATATGCGACTGACGAAAAAGGGATATGAAATCGGTCTGATTCCACAGGAACGTTATGATTGGGTTTGTGAAAAGGAAAGACTCATTGAAGAAGAAATCGCTCGATGTGAAAATGTAAAAGTAGGAGCATCTAAGGAAGTACAAGCTTTACTGGAAAGCTATGGAAGTATTCCTTTGAATACTGCTTCTACGATTGCAGAGTTAATTCGCAGACCAGAATTGGATTATGAAAAATTGGCACCAATTGATCCAGAGCGAAAAACACTGGCTTATGATGTAATCGAGCAGGTGAATATTTTAATAAAATATGATGGTTATATTAAGAGACAGATTAAACAGGTAGAACAGTTTAAGAGATTAGAAAAGAAGAAACTTCCTCAGAATTTTGATTACAGTGAAATCAATGGACTTCGTATTGAAGCAGTTCAGAAGTTGAATAAATATCAGCCTATGAATATTGGACAGGCTTCTCGTATTTCTGGAGTTTCTCCTGCAGATACTTCTGTTATTTTGGTTTACTTGGAACAGCTGAAATATTCGAACCCAGATTTATTCTATCAATTGAATGGACATCTGGAAGAAGAAAATTAATTTAGAAAGAGGAACATGGTGGAATATAATTTTGATAAATTTATAGAAGAAGCAAAAAAAATATCTATCGTTTTCACAGATAAGCAATTGGAACAGTTTCGTATCTATTATGAAATGCTGGTAGAAAAAAATAAGGTGATGAATCTTACAGGAATTACAGAATGGGATGAGGTGTTAGAAAAACATTTTCTGGATAGTATTTCTTTGATTCGTGCAATTGATTTGAATCAGGAACTTAGGGTAATTGATATGGGAACTGGTGCTGGTTTTCCTGGAATTCCACTTAAGATTGCTTTTCCAAATTTGAAAGTAACTTTAGCAGATTCCTTAAATAAAAGAGTTATTTTTTTGCAGGAAGTGATAGATGCTTTAGAGTTGGAAGGTATTGAAGCAATCCATGGAAGAGCAGAAGATTTGGCAAGAGATAAAAATTATCGTGAGCAGTATGACCTATCTGTTTCACGAGCAGTTGCAAATCTCTCTACTTTAAGCGAGTACTGTTTACCATTTGTTAAAATAGGTGGCCAGTTCATCTCTTACAAATCAGGGGAAATAGAAGAAGAAGTTACTTCATCAAAGAGTGCAGTATTTTTACTTGGTGGAAAGGTAAAAGATATCGTAAAATTTGAACTTGGAGAATCAGGAAGATCCTTCATTATAATTGACAAGTTAAAAGGTACGCCAAAGACTTATCCAAGAAAAGCAGGAACTCCATCGAAGAAACCATTATAATGATATAAGTTAATAACCCCCATATTTAGTTCTATACTAAATATGGGGGTTAATTTATTAAATGAAGTCTTCAATTAAAGATGTAATCTTTTCTGGAATTTCCATATGAGGATATAGACTTCCATTTGTAATACGAACAATATCAATATTTTTATTTACTTTGTGGTAATCATCTAATGCAAGGGCATATCTCTTCATTTCTACAGAACCTATAATAAGTGTAGGAGTTGAAATAGCTTTTACTGCATGAGTGATGCTATTGTTTACATAGTTTCCTAATAAACTTGAATAGAGATATCTGCCATTACTTCCGTTTTTATGCGCTGCTTCATAGTAAACATCTTCTATGGAAGAGGATATTAACTGAGGTCTAGTAACATAACGGGTACGGAATGATTCATCAATATGTTGCATATTATTCATTACATTGTATACGAATGTTCCCACGAAAGGTAACTGAATAATTGTTTTTTTCACTTTTGATAATTCATCTGGAATCATATCCAGCTGTTTTAAAGAAGCTGGATTGATTAAAATGATTTTTTCAAAAAGACTATCATCCATATGATTTGTCATAATTACAAATGATGCAGAGATGTTAGATGCAATAACAGTAGTCTTTTCCTGAATAACATCTTTCATAAATGATTGTAACATCTGAACATATAAATAGTTTGTATATTCCAATGCAGGTTTATCCGAAAGACCACAACCTAATAAGTCAATGGAATATACGGTGTGGTTCTTAGTAAGACGATGAATCATTTTGTTCCATTCTGCAGAAGAAGCAGAGGCATCTGTATCGTGAATTAATAATACTGGTGAACCACTACCTGATTTTGTATAGAATACATTTCCATATTTCCAGTTATAATATTGTCCATCTTTATCAGATAATAAATTTTTCTGGGATGCTGTTTCTTCTACAAATTTATTGTAAGCATAGATTCCTGCAATAGAAATACCCAGAGTAAAAAGAATGCATTTTGTACTTTTCTTCATAAATACCTCCCATATATTGTTACTTTTATTATAGACACTTTTCGATTATTATACAAATAAAATATTTAATTCTTTTCATATATTTTGAAATGAATTATAATATAGGTAGTAATAAAGAAATATTTGAATCGAAAGAGGAAGTCATGGTAGTAAATTATCTAGAAAAAATTAGAGAAAAGTATCAGAGTGAATTGATAGAATTAAATTTATCTTTAAGCAAGGCTTTGAATGAACAAAGAGAAAATAGTGAAATTATTAAATTATTGGAAGCAAATGATGACCCTAACTTCGAATCATTTACTCCAAGACCGGTAAACAGTTTTAATAAAATTAAAATCTCAGAGTTAAAAGAAGAACAAAAAGAATTAGAAATTCGAATTAGTAATTTAAAAGAAAAAGTAGAATCTACAGAAAAAGAAATCTCTGAGGTTTCAGAAGTAATTAGAGTTGCAAAAGAATGTATTTTTTAAAAACATTATTTGGAATTTCTTTATCTTGACACAATATATAGGGGTAAATATGAGAAATGTTTCACGTGAAACATTTCTTTTTTGTTGTGTGAAACATTAATTTAGCATACTAGATTTAGTTTTAAGTTTTAAAATTTTCTACAAGATTTAGGTGATTTTAAGTAAAATGTTTCACGTGAAACATTCCTGAGAAGGGAAAACAGCCACCACTAAATATTGTGTTTAAATTAAAATTTGGCAAAGTGGAGGGTTAGTGTTATAATGAGTAAGCATGAAAAAAGAGAAATAAGATATTCCGAAAGAAGAAAGGAAGTAGCAATGGGAAGAATTATAGCAATTGCAAATCAAAAAGGTGGAGTTGGAAAAACAACAACATCAATTAATTTAGCTGCATGTTTAGCAGAAAAAGGAAAGAAAGTATTAGCTATCGACTTAGATCCACAGGGAAATATGACAAGTGGTTTGGGCGTTGATAAAAACGAAGTCGAAAATACAGTATATGAGTTAATGTTGGATGAATGTTCTATTAGAGAAAGTATGCAGAACACAGTAGTGGAGAATCTTCAGATTATCGCATCAAACGTAAACTTAGCTGGTGCTGAAATTGAATTATTAGGTATCAATGATAAAGAATACATTTTAAAAACCGCAGTTGATTATATCAGAGATGATTATGATTTTATTATTATCGACTGTCCACCTTCTTTAAATATGTTGACAGTAAACGCAATGACAACAGCGGACACAGTACTTGTTCCAATTCAGTGTGAGTACTATGCACTGGAAGGTTTGAGCCAGTTAATCCATACAATTGATTTGGTACAGCAGAGATTAAATCCTAATCTTACAATCGAAGGCGTAGTATTTACAATGTACGATGTAAGAACCAATCTTTCAAACCAGGTAGTAGATAGTGTAAAAAATAGTTTAGATACAAAAATCTACGAGACAATGATTCCAAGAAATATTCGATTAGCAGAAGCACCATCTCATGGTATTCCAATCAGTATGTACGATTCGAAGTCAGCTGGTGCGGAAAGCTATAGAAATCTCGCACAGGAAATTATTGATAGAAAGGATATTTAATCATGGCGATTAAAAAAGGATTGGGAAAAGGGTTAGATTCTCTGATTACAAATAAAGTAGAAAAACCTGTAGAATCAAAAGTCGAAGTAAAAGTAGATAATGCGAATGGGGCAGTTCTCATGAATATCAATAAGGTAGAACCAAATAGAGAACAGCCACGTAAGAAATTTGATGAAGATGCTTTATTAGAATTATCAGAATCTATTAAACAGTTTGGTGTTCTTCAGCCACTTCTCGTTACGGAAAGAGATGATTATTATGAAATCATTGCAGGTGAAAGAAGATGGCGTGCAGCTAAGATGGCTGGTATAAAAGAAGTTCCTGTTATTATTAAGAAATTAACAGAACAGGAAATTATGGAAATCTCCCTCATCGAAAATATTCAGCGTGAGGATTTAAATCCAATTGAAGAAGCACAGGCATACAAACGTCTTCTGACAGAATTTAATTTAAAACAGGATGAAGTAGCAGAAAGAGTTTCAAAGAGTAGAACTGCAGTTACAAACGCAATGCGTCTTCTGAAATTAAATGAGAAAGTGCAGCAGATGCTTATCGATGAAATGCTTACTACTGGACATGCTAGAGCATTGCTTGCAATTGAAGACCAGGAAAAACAGTATGAAGTTGCTCAGAGAATTTTCGACGAAAAACTTAGTGTACGTGATACAGAGAAACTGGTAAAGAATATTCAGAATGAAAAACCAGATGCACCTGTTTCTGTAAATAAGATTGATCCTCAGCTTCTTGCAGTATACCGTGATTTAGAAGAACAGATGAAAGCTGTTCTTGGAACAAAGGTATATATTAATCCTAAGGATGACAAAAAGGGTAAACTTGAAATCGAGTATTACTCACAGGATGAATTGGATCGTATTATCGATTTGCTTCGTACTGTTGAAAGATAAAAGAAACAGAAGGAGAATTAGTTTATGATCGCAGAAGTACTTGGAATACATTCCGATTATGTGATTATTGGATTGGTAGTCATTACAGTAATTTTACTTATTTTATATATTGTAAATGTAGTGCAGATGGCTAAACTGAAAAAAAGATATAAAATCTTTATGAGTGGTAAGAATGCCAGAAATTTAGAAAAGACTTTGATTGAACGATTAGATCAGGTAGATTCTTTGTTGGAGGCAACTGCTACAAATGAAAAGAATATTCAGACATTGTTTGCGAATATGAAATTTACTTTCCAGAAAGTGGGATTGGTGAAATACGATGCTTTCAATGAAATGGGAGGAAAACTGAGTTTTTCACTTGCTTTACTGAATGAAACAGATGATGGTTTTGTAATGAATGCAGTACATAGTAGAGAAGGCTGTTATACATATGTAAAAGAAATCATTGCTGGCAATTCTATTATTGTCTTATCTCCAGAAGAGAAAGAAGCTCTGGATATGGCGAAAAGCTCAAATAAATAATTCAAATGAAAGAGATGATATGGTGTACGGTTTATAGTACACCATATTTTTTCTTTTATTATTGCAAAGAATATGATATGATAGAATATAATAAGGAAAATTTGAGGAGAATTGAAGTGCATAAATTCCTAAGAGCAATTGGTTTTTCAAATATTAGGAAAAAAGATTTAGATATTATTTTGGAAGAAATTATAGAACATCCTGAACTTATGAGACTTACGAAGGATTCTGAAGGAAATGAATTTGCAGAATTATCGAAAACATTTGGAGATGGAATCGGAATTTTGGTGCGTGGTTTCTATGACGAAAAAGATGTCTTCCAAATGAGTTATTATGTTCCATTTTCCTTATCAGATGAAATTTCGACACAGGAACAGATTGATATTGAAAAGCACGCAGAGAAGGAATCATATGCAGGTGTCTGCGATGAAGTAAGATTAGGTGTGACACTTATTTTTTATTTGCAGAATGTTGCTGACTTCTTATCAGAGCATCGTACGAATATACATGTAAAGAATCTGTATGGTGCAATGTTATCTGCGCTTTCGGTAGAGGGAAAGATTTTACTTCCGATTCAGCAGAAGGTTCTTGAAAAACAGATAGCAAATAATAAGCAGGAAAAAAGACAAAAGTTGATTGCGGAAGCAAGAGAAGGAAACGAGGAAGCAATCGAAAATCTTTCGATAGAAGATTTGGATATGTATTCTCAAATATCGAAAAGAATTCGAAAAGAGGATGTGCTATCCATTGTCAGTACATCATTTATGCCTTATGGAATCGAGAGTGACCAGTATAGCATTTTGGGTGAAATCAAAGATGTAGAAGAAGTGACGAATCCGATTACAAATGAAAAATTATATTTGATGGAAATCGAGTGCAATGATTTGCATTTTAAGGTAACGATAAACGAAGACGACTTATTGGGAGAACCAGCCGTTGGAAGAAGATTCAAGGGAAACATTTGGATGCAGGGAACGGTATGTTTGTAATTTTTGCATCTATAGCTCAGTAGGATAGAGCGACCGCCTCCTAAGCGGTAGGCCGCTGGTTCGAATCCAGTTAGGTGCATTTTTATACAGTGTTAATAATAAAATCCAGGGGGAATTCGATATGAATAACACAAAGGAAAAAAAGGCTAAACTTCAAATCACAATTGCAGTATTAGTACTGACCGTAATTTTATTTGCGGAAATGTATCTGATGATAAATTTCCACAGTAGTTATGTGCCAATCATTCTTCTTGCAGTTGTGGCATTAGTTGCAGTATATGTAGTAGTAAATGCAGTGATGACAATTAATGCAGAGAAAGAAGCACAGCGAAATGAACATTTCGAAAATCTGTATCGTTCTGAAAAAGCTTCATATATTATGTTGAAGAAAAGTTTTGACGAAATCGATGAGAGATTGAATGAAATTCAGGAAACTTCGAAAGTACCTGCGGAAGAAATTATTAACGCACAGAAAGGTATCGCAAAGGTAATTATTAATCGTAGCAAAGAAAATGCGGATGCAATTATTAATTCCAATGACCAGGTTCTTGAAAGATTGGATGAGGTAGAAGAAACTCAGAATACGAAATTTACCAGTCTTTCAAAAGAACAGAGATTGAAGCTGACCGATATGGGCACGCAGACGGATATGAAGCTGCAGGATTTATTGATGCAGTTGAAGGATACAGAACTTCGTTTGAACCAGGCAATTATGAGTGGAACGAAAGTAGTGATGCAGGCACCTCCAGTTTATGAGACTAAACCAGCGATGGATGTTCCAGTGGAAAGTTTTGAAGTACCTGCTATGGAATCGCCTTTGGAAGAAGAAATCTCTATTGAGGATTTGCTCTCCACCACAGATGATTTATTGTCAGAGGCAGATGAATTATTAGCGGGTGACGTGATGGAAACCCCAGCAGCGTTGTTTGAAGAAATATCTGCATTTGAAGAAGAAAGTTTAGTTCCTGAAGAAGATTTCGAGTTTGGAGAAGAAGTTTCTCTTCTTGAGGAAGAACCAATTTTTGAACCAGAACCAATTGTGGATACCGAACCAATCGTGGAACCAGTGGTAGAAGAATTACCACCAATGCCAGATTTGTCAGATCCAAATAAACAGATGAGTCCAGATGACATCGCAGCACTGTTTGCAAATATGTCTCCAAGTGAACCGGAACCAGTTGCTGAACCAGAACCAATCGTGGAACCAGTGGTAGAAGAATTACCACCAATGCCAGATTTGTCAGATCCAAATAAACAGATGAGTCCAGATGATATTGCAGCATTATTTGCAAATATGGCAGGCGGAGATGCACCAGTGGAGGAAGCGGTTCAAGTGGAAGAAGAAATCGCAGCTACAGAGGAAAAACCACCAATGCCAGATTTATCGGATCCAAATAAAGTGATGAGCCCAGATGAGATTGCGGCACTCATAGCAAACTTGTAAAAAATGAAAAGTCATATTTAGTAAAAATGCTAAATATGACTTTTTATTTTTTATTAACTTGTGACAGTTTAGAGGTCATGATACAATCATTTTATAGGGAACATTATTTATATAATGAAAGGAGATTTTTACAATGAGAACAGTTACTCTTTTAAAAGAGGCTCGCTTTGCAAAGCATGGCGAAAACATGGCAGCTGTAGCACTTCCACATACCTGGAACAATTTAGATGGACAGGACGGTGGTAACGATTATTGGAGAGGTATTGGTACATATGAAATTGATTTACCAAATCCTACAGCTGGCAAAAAACAGTATATTGAAATTCAGGGTGCAAACCATGTAGCGACAGTATATTGTAATGGACGTGAACTCGGAACACACAAAGGTGGTTTCTCTACATTCCGTTTCGATTTAACACCAGCAATGAAACCAGAAGGAAATGTACTTACTGTTGTAGTAACAAATGCAATCAGTGATATTTATCCTCAGACAGCTGACTTTACTTTCTATGGTGGTTTATATCGTGACGTAAACTTCATCGAAGTAAATGAAACACATTTTGATTTATTAAAAGATGGTACAGCAGGTGTATTCGTAACACCACATTGCTCAGGAAATACACGTTTTGATTTATTCCCAGTCGGTGCAGCAGATGCAATGCTTGCAGTTGAAATCAAAGATGCAGAAGGAACTGTAGTAGGTAGAGGTGGAGCTCCTGCAGTTTTCCACACAGACTTACTCATTAGTGTAAAAGAACCACATTTATGGCATGGTATGGAAGATCCATACTGCTATACAGCAGTTGCTAAATTGTTAGTTGGCGAAGAGGTAGTAGATGAAGTAGAAGTGACCTTCGGTTATCGTTCTTTCCATGTAGATCCAAACACTGGATTCTGGTTGAATGGCAAGAATGTTCCTCTTCACGGTGTATCTCGTCATCAGGATAGATTGGACAAAGGCTGGGCTATTTCAAAAGCTGATCACGAAGAAGATATTGCTTTAATTAAAGAAGTTGGTGCAAATACTATCCGTCTTGCGCACTATCAGCATGACCAGTATTTCTATGATTTATGTGATAAGACAGGTTTCGCTCTTTGGGCTGAAATTCCATTTATCTCTAAATTTATTCCAACGGAAGAAGCGTATGAAAATACGATTTCACAGATGATTGAATTGGTTGCTCAGAACTACAACCATCCATCTATTTTCTTCTGGGGAATTTCAAATGAAATCCTCATTGGTGCAGATAATGAACCACTTCGCAAGAACTTACGTGATGTAAATGATATTGCAAAATCTATGGACCCAAGTCGTGTGACAACAATTGCTCAGGTTTCTGGTACACCTATGGATTCTGAACATAACTATATTACTGATATCGTAAGCTACAACCATTACTTCGGATGGTACGGCGGAGATGTATCTCACAACGGACCATGGCTTGATAAATATCATGCATTGAATCCAGATATTCCATTGGGCGTTTCTGAATATGGTGCAGAAAATATTACTAAGTGGCATAGTGCTTCACCTATGAACCATGACTATACAGAAGAATATGCTTCTTACTATCATCATGAAATGTTAAAGACATTTGCAACTCGTCCATATCTTTGGTCTACACATGTATGGAACTGCTTCGACTTTGCAGCAGATGCTCGCGATGAAGGTGGCGTAATCGGACGTAACAACAAAGGTCTTATTACTTATGATAGAAAGCTTAAGAAAGATGCATTCTACATCTACAAAGCATACTGGACCACAGAACCTATGGTTCATGTAGCTGGTCGTCGTTTCGTGGATCGTGCACCAGAAGAAAGAAATATCACAGTTTATACCAACTGTGATGAAGTGACTCTTGTAGTAAATGGTGTAGAAGTAGCAACACAGGCTGCAGTAGATCATGCGGTTGTATTTGAAAATGTAGCATTAAATGATGGTGAAAATACAATTACAGCAAAAGCTGGTGATGTAGAAGATACTATTACACTAAATGGTGTTGCAGAACATAACGCTGATTATACACTTCCAGATATCGCAGCTGCTATGGCAGTAGGTAACTGGTTCGATGATATCGCAGATGATGACGAAAGTGATGAAATTGAAGTAATTGATGGATATTACTCAATTGAAGATCCATTCAAAGATTTATTAGCAAATGAAGAATGTACAAAATGTGTAAAAGGCTGGTTCATGGCTATGGGTAATCTGACGATGGCATCAATGCTTGGTGCAATCGCTGGTATAATGGGCGATCACAAGATTACAATGCTTCAGTCTATGATGGAAGGCACAACCATGAAAGACTTTGCGAAACTGAACAGACAGTTGAATAAAATCAAGAAGTAAGTCTTAAAAAGAGGAAATTCCCGACGAGCAGAAGTTCGCCGGGAATTTTTTATTGTTTCAATCAGTTTATTTATCAATAGGATTTGCAACAATCTGCTTCAAAATAGTTACCACACGTTCCATAGAATCAATACTTACATGTTCATATGGTCCGTGGAAAGCATATCCACCAGTACCAAGGTTTGGACAAGGCAGACCCATGAAAGAAAGTCGGGCACCGTCAGTACCTCCACGTACTGGAGAAGACACAGGTTCCAATCCTGCTGCAAAAATAGCATCTTTGGCTAAATCTACAACATACATATTATCTTCAATGACAGATAACATATTTTCATAGGAATGTGTGATGGTCAATTCTACAGTATTAGCACCGTATTTCTGATTCATAGCAACTTCCAAAGCACGAAGTCGATTCAATCTGGATTCAAAAAGGTTTTTGTCATGATCACGTACAATATAGGAAAGTTTTGCAGAAACTACATCTCCGGACATATCCGTCAGGTGGAAAAATCCTTGTCTATCCTCAGTATGAGCAGGTGTTTCACGTTTTGGAAGCTTCATTGCGATTTCACAAGCAATCAATCCCGCATTTACCATGATATCTTTGGCTTCACCTGGGTGTACACTCACCCCTTTAATGTTAAATTCTGCACTGGCAGCATTGAAATTTTCATATGCAATGTCACCTTCGTAAGCACCATCTACGGTATAAGCATAGTCTGCTTTAAAATAGTCCAGGTCAAAACTGTTTGGCCCCATACCGACTTCTTCATCTGGAGTAAAGCAAATCCAGATATCACCGTGTGGAATATCACTATTTTTGATTTCCTCTACAGCAGTCATGATTTCTGCGATACCTGCTTTGTCATCTGCTCCTAAAAGAGTAGTTCCATCCGTAGTAATCAAACGATGTCCTTTCAAATTCTTCAAATGTGGGAAATCACTTACCTTAATCCAGCTATCACTTCCTGCTAAATAAATATCTTTTCCATCGTATGATTCAACAATCTGTGGTTTTACATTCTCGCCAGAAAAATCTGGTGCGGTATCCATATGTGCAATCAAGCCGATGGATTTTTTGTCTTCCATGCCAGGTGTAGCAGGAAGAAGACCATAAACATAACAAGTATCACTTAAAAGGACTTTTTCTAATCCCATATCGCGAAGTTCCTGTTCTAAAACTTTTGCAAGGGAAAATTCTCGCTCGCTGGTAGGATTTGCAGTACCATTTTCATCCGAAGTGGTCCAGTAAGAAACATAATTTAAAAAACGTTCTTCAACTCTCATAGTGTATCCTTTCTATATAAAATATATTTTTTGAAAAATTTAAAAAAGTTGTTGCAATTCTGATTCGTATGCTATATAATAACTTTTGCGTCACAAAGACGCTTTACATATATGCACCCTTAGCTCAGTTGGTAGAGCACCTGACTCTTAATCAGGGTGTCCAGGGTTCGAGCCCCTGAGGGTGCACTTGAAAGGTCTTAAGCTTAGCAAATATGCGGGTTTAGGGCTTTATTTTTTTGTCCAAAATTAGTATAAAACTGATGCCGTCATTCGTCAAGTTTAAGAACCTTATCCAAGTGTGAAATAGCCGTGATAGAAGCAATGATCTGATTGGCATGATGCAGATAAAGACGAGTAGTTTCTATATCTTCATGCCCCATCAGAATCATAAGCCTGTATAAATCTACCTGGCCATATTTCTCATACTGATTAAGACAATAATTAGTAGCAAAATTGTGACGTAGCCGATGTGATGAAAATGAAAATGGTAGCTTACTGGAAAGCTTATACATAAAATGATTCACAGAATCACCAGTCATCTTTTCACCACGACGACCAATAAAAAAATAATCTTCAGAATAAGGACAAAGCTGTCTATATTTCATCATATAATGCTTCGATAATCGACCAAACGGAACAACTCGTTCCTTATTTCCTTTTCCATTAACTTTCAAAGTACAACGCTGCCATGATATATCTGCAGACTGAAGAGAAGCAACCTCTTGACGACGAAGTCCTGAATCTAACATAAGGGCAACCATTGCCTGGTTCCGAACAGTGATCCACTCACTTTCTGCAGAAATAGTATTGAAGATAGTTTCAATTTCCTGATTAGTATAAATATGAACCATTTTCTTATATGCACGAGGTACCTTCAGCTTATCAGTTTCTAAATCTAAACCATACTCACTTTCCAGCCATCGAAAAAAAACCTTTATCTGACGAATATAAGAAGCAAGTGTGGAACGACTATTGTTCTTAGATACCAGGATAGCAATATATTCATTATATCTGGAACGCGTAAGAGCAGATATATCAATGTCTGTTCCTAGGAACACCACGAGCGGATGCATGACCTGCGCATAACATTTCAATGTTTTCTTAGAACAACCTTGCAGCCTTTTTGAAAGTATAAAATTTTCAAAAGCAGTGTTTAAAGTCATTTATCATCCTCCGATAAATCAATAAACAATCCATGCAAACGTAAATCTTCGTACGAATCAAAACCATATTGCATAGCAACAATATCAAGATAGTCTTCTATGGCCAGGAGTCCTATATTTGTAGATATAACGTCACTCACAAAAACCACCTGAAATAGCTATAAATGCAACCAGATAATTATATTGTGCATCTACATCAAAGAACTCGACAAACTCACCACACTCTTCTGGAACAAAAATCACATCACCTACAATATCACCATTGTAAAATTTTGAAGCAATCACATTTAAAGGTTTCTCTTTCATAAATCCATCATCATCTACCACCATTGTTACAGGTTCATGGAAAAATCGGTGCAGCTCCTGCGTGCGGACGCATTCGAAACCACCAATTTCTTTATGAAATGACATCACGTCATCGACATCTAAATCAACTATATATAACTTATTATCTGTAGTAGCTTTAATTACACGCACAATATCACTCCAATCTAATCATAATTCTCCAACATCTCCTTCCAATCAGGATTTTCCCTGGAAACCAATTTCTGCAGATGCTTATTCATTCGCTCCGCATGTGATCCTAAATTCGCAGTCAGCCAATTTATATCTCCGTAATTTGCCAGGATAAGACCAGTAATGGTAGGAGCTACTTGCTTCAGAACCCATTCCTGCTTGTCTGCCAGAGTAGGTGGAGCTTGCATCACGAACAGCTGCACCTTCGAAACTTTTCCTAGGAACTCACGCCATTTTTCATCCATACTGCAGCGGCTTTTATTGGAATCGACCAGGACAATTATCCTGAAGTAATTGGAAAGAATACCAAAACACAGAGAGCCAACATCGACTCCGTTCAATAAATCCGTGAGAGCTATGTTCGCATATTCATTCTTTAGCTCCATTTCCCAACGGATCCACGGAGTCTCAGCTGCAGCTTCGACACCTTTTGCAATCTGTTCCAACTGTTTATCATAAATACGCAGCATGATATCAGACTGTCGACTGCCCAGGTAAAGAGTCGCACCAACCAATTCACCTGCAGTAGTAGAGTCCTTTACAAGTCTCCAGGTCCGAAACTTTGATACAAAACGTTGTTCCTCCAGAACAGACTGCAGTTCTGGAAGAGTATAATATGGGTTTTCCTTGTCATCGATTGCCAGGTCAAGTCGTGTTACATGGCCAATATTTTTTATGTGGTATAACAATTCCTTCAGGACACTAATGTCCATATCGAGACCTGGACCAAACGGAGTTTCCTGCATCAGATTTTCACGATAATGATTAAACAACTCACGAATACTGCTTCCAGAGCAGTCATAATGGAAGCCCATATCTTCGTTTCCATCGTACAGGACACGGAGAGTAGAGCCTTTATGCAGCAGCATTTTCTTATAGCCGAAAGCACCTCTCTCGGCATCCATGAACTCTTCACGTTCAAATCCCAGCTCCGCTAATGAAGTATCAATATTCGTATTTGCTACATCCGTGAAAGAAAGCCAGTCAATGACGGCGACGAGACCGTTTTCACGTTCTTTTTCAATGTCAAACATGGAAAAACCCCCAGTTTTGTATTTAGTACCCCCGTATTACTGTACGGGGGCGATACACGAGCCGTTTCTCTTTGGCTTCGTGTGGTGTGTGTGAACAGTGTGGAAGTGTGCATAAGTGAACAAAAAAATATGGACTAAATATTGATTTATTTGTGTAAAAGGAAAAAGCATCTTTCTCACAAATAACTCAACAATTTAGCCCACAATTTTTTTAACACGTTCACTTACACACAAATTCCACTACTGTCGACGCTTACGGAAACCAGTACATTCATACATGGATATCTCACACACAAATATTCAGTTTTATTTTTTCCTACGTCTAAGGCGACCACTTCTACGAGTAACTGAATCATTATCAGGATTCATGTCACCTCTCATCTTAAGAATCTCCTCTTCAGACATCATATCTTTTTCATCTACAGCTTTCTTTAGATTATCTACGGTAGCCAAAGTATCGTATGATTCATAATCTTTATCCTTAACAAAAAAGCCGGTCTTTCTTCTCGGAGCGACCATCGTTGGATCTGAAGCATACTCCATCTCTTTAGCCGAATATTCATACTGAACCATAAAACGCCAAAGTTTTCTGCATTCGATACAAACCTGCGTAACAGAGCGAAGCAATGCATCGGACAATTTAAACTCCTGGGAACTGTAAAACAATGATATATGATAATGTCTTGATGTGATCAGAGAATTCAAAAACAATGGATCTATATTGGTTTTAAAGTTTCTAGAATTTAACTGAGAGCTGGCTTCATCGATAATACATAAAACAACAGTACGAGTATTGTTATCATAATCAATTTTCTTATTACGATAGCCGCAACAAACAAATTGAGAAAGACTCACTAAAGGCTCGTAAGGTACTGTTTTAAATTCAACATTTGAAATGATATGTATCTTCTGGGTTACAAAACATTTTCTATCTCTATCCCAAACTGGAATATTATTATATCGCTCGAATATTCCTACAACAAAATGAACTATAGAAAGTGTTTTACCACCACCGAATTCTGCAGTATAACATCTTAACTTTCCTGCCTCATACCAGTTATATTTCTTATGCTTAAAAAAATTAATAGAATCCTTCACTGCATAATAAATAGTAGAAAAAGGGTGCAAAACAGCTAAACGAAATGGTACAAAAACCACCATAAAAAAACCAAATAAGAACCAAAATATAGAAAACAAAATTTTATTATCCTTTCTCGCGTGCGGCATCGTGGACGCGCTAAAGCTTGCCGTCCACGATGATGCGCGCTTACTTTTTCGTGCTACCTATTGCAGCAGCCATAGCTACACAGAACTCAAGAGACATATATACTACCAGGATTCGAACTATTACATAGACATCTAAAGTAGTAGAAGTACCCATAATAAGATTTACAATTTCATCCATTAGTTAAATCCTCCTGTAGTAGTTTTACGCCAGGAACGCATACAGCTCCTTACAAAAGTTAAGATTGTAAACAGTAAAATGACTCTTAAATCGAAAGCCATCTGTTCCAGGTAAGGAACCAGAGCAGCTGCTTCCACTTCAACAACTGCTTCCAGTTCTGTTGATTCTTCTATAATTTCTGTACTAATAACTTCTGTAGAATTCAACTTCTTAACCTCCAATATATACCAATTAAAATTGAGCCAATCAGACACCAAACAACAATGGCACCAATAGACAATTCCACGTCAAAAAAATAAAATTTAAAGGATAAATAATCCGAAACCCACCATTCAGCTAAAATTTTAAATAAATCACCAAAATCCATACTTAACCCCGCCCGGTTTTCCAAATAATAATAGCAACACCTGCAACGATAGCAATTCCTATGGAATCTAAACACCAATCAGGGAGAAAACTAAACATTCTACTAAAAGCTTCAGGAACAGCTGTGATAGTAGAAAGAATATTATCCAATTCTGCTAACGCTTCACCATTGGAAGTAGAAGAATTGGCGGCATTCTCATCAGCATTCTTTTCAGCTTCTTCATAAGTGCCACCACTACCATGAGAACCAGAAACAATATTATCGTTATAACCACTGTTATCTTGACTTTCATCTTCACCAAGAGTTGTAGAATGATTTATGTTATATTCATCCTGCCAGACTTTTACATAACCACCATACTCAACAGAGCCATCCTCATTCGTCCGAACAAGTTGGAAATAATCGTTATAGTAAGTTATGTAACCAAGAAAATTGCTTTCCCACCAGGACAAACCATTAAAACCACTTTCCTCATGTAAACGTTGTACAGTATCTTTTTGCTGGTAAACAATCTTACCATCTGCAGCTGCATACTCATCCAGATAAACTTTGTCATATACATCTACCGTTTCATACTCTTTCTTGGCATTTTTAACTTCAATTTGCATATAGTGTCGAATCGACCAATTTCCGTCTGTGATATCAAAACCAGAAGTAGTAATATTAGCAAAAGTAAATTTACAAGCAGCAGTATCCTCAACTATAGACCAATCATCATCTTCTAGATAAATAAATTGTCGTTTAATATCCTGGAGATAACCGAGGGAGGAATTATAAACTTCTTCAATTACAGACGATTTCAAAAATAATTCACCACTTTCGAAGCACAAATCAAAATTATTTTCAAAAACACTATCAGAAGAAAATATTAAAGAATCATATTTTGTAAGGTCTTGTACATAAAACAAAGCATTATAGGCAGAAGTACCTCCATAAATACCAGAATCCCACAAAGATTCATCAACAGAATATGTATAGATTAAAGAATCATCCTTATAATTAGGAATCTGTAATGTCGCCTTATAAGAATAACCACTATCCAATTCAGAATAAGAATAAGACAGATAAGGTTTCTCATTAGCTAAAACCAATTTATAATCGGAGCTACGTTTAAAAAACATATAGTATTTATAATTTGAAAGTTCATTTTTAATTTCATCACTAAAAATTACTTCTACTGCATCACGAAATTTTACATCAGCATACGAACAAAGCAACTGTTCACCATTTTCATTAAAGCTCACTTCTCTTGCATAATATGCCTCACTACTACCAACACACGACGCAGCTACGACCAGGGCACAAACACCTGCAGTTATTCTCTTTACCAATCCAATTTTCTTTTTCGATTTCATAAAGACCTCCTAAAAACATAAGCGGCGAGCTTACACCCACCGCTTACGACCATTACTTCTTTAATCTACGAATGTAAGCAATAGCAATAAAACCAACGCCACCTACAAAATAGAGTAAAAGAATTGGATTTTCCTGAATCATACCAAGCATTGAGGAACCAACATCAAGAATCTGATCTAAAGAACCAGCAACATCAACACCAGCAGATTCAGTAGCTAACATAGCAGGATAATTCATACCGCATTCTCCTTTACAAAATATTTATTTGATAATATTACCAGCACAGTTAGAAAGGAGGAGCTGATGAGCAAAGGCTTCAGAAGCCCACCAGCTCCATGCTTGAAAAAATTAAATGAACTCTACATCAACAACACGAGTATATTTACCAGCTAATTCAAAAGACGCCTTCAATACCTTACCAACGCAATCTGGAGTAAAACGTCCAAAAAGTTTTTCTGGAATCCAGACATCTGCAATAATGAAGCCAATATGTCCATTTCTTACATCGTCTTGCTCTGGCTTCTGTACTACATGAACCACCAGACGTTCAACATTATGCTCATTTCGAAAACGCTTATATCCAATAATTGTATTAAGTTCCATACTTTCCATCCTTTACATAAAATTAATCGTAAGCTAAATAATCCATATTTACTTATCAAGGTGCGATTGTCAAAAAACAATGCAAATGATATAATAAAGCTGCGAAGAATTATTTAAATCATTTACACTATTTTTGTGCATGGGGCTCACCCCAAGGGAGACAGCTATAAGTTTGAGCATTTCTCAGAAGGTTACCAATGCACCTACAACAACCGCTTGAACAATAGTGGTTCCAAAGTAGTCCCACTACAAGAAATATAAACCAGTGGGACCACTTTTGTCAAGCAGAAATGAAGGTAAAAGACATGAGTACAGACAAACCACTTATCAAAGCATATGTCAGCCAAGAAAATTACTTAAAAATCAAACAAATTGCGGCATCCAACAAACGCAGTTTAAGTAATCAAATAGAAGTGTTAATAGAAGAGAAAATAAAATCTTACGAATCAGAGCACGGTAGCATAAGCACACAAAAAACTATTAACATGGGAGATAATCACGGAACAATAAATATGTAATTCTAAATGGAGAAAATTTATGGAATATTTTATAATATTAATACTTATACTTTATATATTTGGTCCAAAAATTGCAGACATACTAGCTAAAAAGATTAAAAAGACTAAAGGTAAAGAAACAGATACATCACCAGTAATAACAGATTACCCATATGAGAAGAAAATGTTACTCACAAAAACGGAATATGCATTTTATAAAATATTAAAAGCAGAATGTGATAACCGAGATTATCTCATATGTCCAAAAGTGCGAATGGAAGACTTCCTGGAAGTGACTTGCAAAGATGAACACTTAAAATATCGTGGATATATAAAATCTAGACATATTGACTTCATAATATGCGATAATAAATTACATATGTTGTATGGAATCGAACTGGATGATGCATCACATAACAGTCAAAAGGCACAAAAAACAGATGATTTCAAAGACAAAGTATTTGAGAGAATACAAATACCTCTATACCGAATAAAAGTTGGAGTTGGAAATTACACAGAGCAACTAGACAATATATTCGGAAAAGTGGAAATAGAAGAATCTACAGTTCAGAACTAATAAAAACAAAAAAGAGTAGCAAGAGCTACTCTTTAAAAAACTCGCTCTGCTCGGTTCTTCTTGGACGCAAAAACGGCTAAGAAGAACCAAGAACCCTTAAAAGAAAGCCTTCAATTTTGTCACTCGAGGGGCGACACCTCGTTATCCGCGTCCAAACGAATGGCATACTATACTAAAAAAATATGATTTTTTTAACGCTACGCTCCATTATTTCAAATCAACGCTGCTACATGCTCATCCCTACTCAGCAAAAACAGCTGAGCCCCTTGCCTTTTGTGGTTTGTGTTTAGAAACACAACCACAAACCACGCCCTAGCCGCGTTAGGCTATTAAATCTTGCAGAAAACGAAAAAGAGTAGCAGGAGCTACTCTTTTTTTAAAATTTTGTAACGAAACCAACGAATCGGACCAACTAACCTAAATAATATTTTGTAAATCCAATGATGCTTATAATTATAAAACATAGCTTTCAACTACTCACCCCCCAACAATATTTTAGCTGCAGGATCAGTTTGTAGTTTTTGGTAAGAATCTACATAAACTTCCATCAAATGTACCAAATCCGAATTTAGATCCGATTGAAAACTGATGGAAATATTTGTAAGTTTTGTATAAAGTTCAGATGGTACCTGAATCTGCATAACTTGTACGTTTCCCATATAAAACCTCCTAAAGTAGCAAACTCTTAATCAGGGTGTCCAGGGTTCGAGCCCCTGAGGGTGCATTGTAAAGGTATCAATTTTGCTTGATTTCAAGCGGGGTTGGTGCTTTTTTTATTGTTTTAAGTTGGGTTGACTTGGGTTGACTCAACCTTTTTTGTAATGAAATGACCGGTGGACAGTGCTTCAGAAACTCGTTCTTTCTTAGTTTCTTTCTTATTCATTGTGAAAATGTAATGTTTTAAGAGGGTGTTTTTGTCTCTATGTCCACTAATTTCCATTACTTCTTCAAGACTTAGACCAGCTTCAAATAAGCGAGTTAATGTAGTCTTTCTAGTCTTGTGAATTGACTTTTTATCTATAAATACTTTTTTACAATAGTATTCGAGTATTTCATTGTAGCGTTCTCTTGGAACATGCTTTTCTTTACTATTAATAAAAAGAAATTCCGAATTGATATTCATCATTTTATGTAATTCAAAACATTCTTTTAAAATAGAAACAGATTCATTTGTTAGAGAGAGGGTTCTATTTGAGCCACATTTTGTATCCCCCTCAGCAACAATGTGAACGGTTTTATGTCGAACAATTTTACCATCTACTAATTCACAAGGTCGATAGCTACGTTCTGTTCTATCAATAAGAATTTCCTTTGTATTGAAATGTACATCTGATTTCTTTAAGGTACAAAGTTCTCCAACTCTTAATCCAAGCTGAAAATTCAGTAGAATACTGAGTGTCAACAATGGTTGATATTCTAAGTAGTGTTCATACATGTAACCAATCAATTTAGAGAAATCTTCATCATCGAAAACTTCTGTTTCCGCAGTTTTTGGCTTTTCTGTACGAATATTTGTATTCTCAATACGTAAGCCAATCATTGGATTTGAAGGAATGTCTTTGGCATCAAAAGCATCTTGGAAAAGTCCTGTAAAGATACTTTTCAAATTGTTTAAGGCACGTCTTGTAAGATGATGTTCATTAATAATATCATTTAAAAAATCTTTAATATGATATGTAGTGATTTCGGTAATCATCATAGAATCGATTGAGGAGCCTTCAATAAATCTTAAGTAGTCAGAATGGTTTCGGTCGATAGTTCCACCTTTTACTCTCTTGGCTTTGCAATTAATCAACCAATGAGGGTAGTAGTTCTTAAACAAAAGTCTCTCATCACAAGATTTGAGATAATCTGCTATTATATTTTTGTCAAGGTTCTGTTTGGTCTCACCCTGAATCGTACGTCTGCCTCTGTCTTTCGTTTTATCTGGAATGTGTGCTTTCCACTTTCCGTTTGTTGCTTGCCAGACTCTTATTGGATAAGTTTCTAAAATTTTCTTTTCTTTTGCCGTCATAAGTAAATCCCTTTGCTTATCGGCATCTGTTGATGTCATAATATAACTTTTTTCTGCAATTTGCAATGCATTTAATGCTTTATTAATTTCTTCAATTGTTAATTTACTGTAATCCATATCTGTACCTTAAGGTACATACCACAGAGAAATACTTTTTTAAATCGAAATACTTGTTTGAAAGGGTTATGTTCCTTTTACCTTTCTTGTTAAAATTATTTTTAAATTGTTAGGACTATTTATCATGAAACCAGCCATTCTATGGAAGCGGTGTGTCGTATTTTATAGAGTTGTGAAAATTATCCGTACACAACAAAATTTCAATTTGCCCTTTAGGTAAAGGCTGGAGTCGGTAATAAAATCCTCTGTTACAATATAATGAGTCTAATCTCTTACAAATTTTTTCAGATGTTATGCCTTTGTTCTTCATGCTTTCTGAAGCTGTGATTCTGTAACTCACAAATGCATAGTTGCCATTTTCGCGAAGTTTTTCGACTAAATTTCTTAATCTTAAATGTCCGTTGAATACAGAATTGTCTTTACGATTTATTTTGTAGTAACTTTCAGTGAATATATATGGAGAATCGATATAGACAATAAAATTCTTAATTTTCAATTCTTTATGCAAGTAGTTTCCAAAATATATCGCATCAGTATTCTTTAAAGTTACATTCTCTAGGCGTTTGGAAATAAGATTTATAATATCCAAATGCTCTCTGTAAGCTACAAGTGAATTACTATATGAAAACGTATGACCTGTACCACGTAAAGATGTATATCGTTTGAACCAAAAATATGCAAAGTACTCTATCTTTGAATGAAGAGATTCAGTTGTAGGAAGCTCCTTTGTATGTTCTTTTGCATTAATAAAGGTATCCTTGGAAAGTTCCATTTGCCAAAGTGCTACTTTAAATAAGTAGGGATATTCCTTAATGGTTCGTAATAAACCAATGAGGTCATCTGAATTGTCATTTAAATATTCGACATTCATTTTATCCATGTGGAGAAGAACATTAGCAGTTCCACAAAACAATTCTGCATATCCTTTGATTGGATATTTTGGATAGAGCGATTGAAAAGATTCTTTCAGTAATTTGAGCATAGTTTCATTTTTCTGCCCTATCATATACATAAGTTTGTCCTTCGGTGCTAGTTGGTCATCTAGTGCAACAACATCACACACATCTGCAACACAACAGAGTATAGCAGTGGTGATAGAAGGTTTGAGATTATAGTGACTATCGTCAAAGTAGAAGTCGCACATAAAATCAACTGCTGCATGTTCTAACCGAAAGTGGACTACACAATCACGAGATTCGGTATAAGTAGACACCAATTTACGTGTTTCTTCTGCAGTTCGTTTACGTTTTGATTTGGAATAAAACATCTGATTTAATATAGCATCCATGATACATGTTTGAATGAGTTCCCCCTCGCTAGAAGAATAGGCTTCAAAATGTACGCGAAGTTGGTTTAATGTCCGAGGACTTGCTCGAATGGAGAATTTTCCTTTTTCAAGTTTAATAATACCCATGATTCCACCTTTCCATGCTTTCGATAAAATTTTTAAAGGGGCATAATATCCCCAAAAACGGAAGCACAAAATTTAAAAACCATATCAAGAAAAAACTTAAAAATGTACAAATATAGAAAAATGTTTTAGTTTTAACTGTTAGATGGAGCAAATCAATAGGAAAACTGTCGATTACGAAAATGGTTTACCAATATTGGATGTGAGATGAGTCTACAAGGGGGGCGATTTTGGGCAACTTAAAATTTAAATGCATCGACTGATGGTGAGGTTTTGTTTAAAAATGAGATATAAAAAAAGGGTGGATTTTGTCTAACAAAGAGAACAATAGTTCCCTCTTTAGAATGTGTTTGTAGTATCTTAATTGCTAGAAAATTTTAAAAATCGATGTAAATAATACGGACATAATTCTTGTAAGACAGCATAGTTTTCAATATTGATTGGCAAGATAAAATAACAAATTTTGATAACTATGGGGAATTAAGATTAAATTCAAGACGTTTCATTATAATTAAATAATGATGGTATGAAAGTAAGGGTGGGTGGTTGGGATGAAGATAATAATAAAAATCATCAGCTACTTGTAAATGCTTGAAGTATCGTTGCTGATTTTGATAATTTACTACTTTTACTATAAATAACTAAGATTCTGTTGGTAGTTAATTATGATTAGTTCGTTTATGATTACTTTCTAAATTTCGCAGGGGTGTAGTAAATTCGAACAGCTCTGGCAATTTGTTTGGTTTTGCTGAGGTAAAAGAGTCTTGAGAAAAAAGATGATGAATTAATGTGAATATTTTCATCAAAAATTTTAATTGAAATTCGGTTTTAAAATAGGAACTTTTTTACAGATGCTTTTTGTAATTACAAGACGATTCTATATTTCTTAAGAATATAGGAGGTGGTCTTATGGTTTACGGTTTAGTTTCTGAAAGAGACGATGAGAAAACAAGATTAATGTTTTTAGGAAAGCAGATTCCGTTGCAGAATGTTGTCTGTGGCTTACAGTTGGGTGAATTGATGAAGTCTTTAAATAAGGGCGACACAGTGTACGTTGTTAATGTTAACAGATTTCCGAGTGTAAATAGTTTGAAGGTATTTGGATCAGTTTGTATTCAGAAAGGGGTATCCTTGCAGATTATGGAGCAACCTTTTCTAAATATATCTAAGGGAAAGGTTTGGGGGTATACAACCCTTTGGCAGTTAGAACGTATGAATGAGATTGAGAATTTTGCAAAGGCTTATCTACAGAAGAATTTTAAGATGAATTCACAGAGTTGGGAAGTTGTATATCGCTGTTTGGAGATTATGAATTTGGAAGTTGTGGCTCACACATTTTCTGCCGACGGCATCCTTAAAAAGTAACTTTGGTTGCCCCTCTGTTTGTGCTGAAGCCCCACGTAAAGCTTTTTGTGGTGTAGGTCGGCACTACTCCCACTTTGGGTTTTGTGGGGCGTACGGCACAAATTACGGCGTGCGCTTCGGTTCGTTTTTTGTGTCTTTTAGGTACTAAGGCTCTCTTGTGGGTTTTGATTCTGAAGCTGACTTAAATTTTGAACTTTTGAATATGTGTTTAATGAACTATGGAGGATTTGTAAATGAATAAACGGACTAGGGCTATCAATGAAGAAACGTATTCCTTGATAGTTGGTACAATTCGTCAAGGTTTTTGTTATGAAGGAATTCGTCATAAGCCCAATGATAGAATTGCCACCATACTTGTGTTGGAATACAATCTAGGAATTAGGATTTCGGATGTGCTAAATTTAACAATGAATTCTTTTGTGAAAGATGGAGATAGATATAGGCTGGATATATATGAGCAGAAAACTGGCAAGTTTCGTAATTTTACTGTGCCATGTGAGGTGTATCAGTTCATAAGAGACTATGCTTATCGAAATGGTATTTGTATGACAGCACATTTGTTCCCAATTACAGAACGTGCTGTACTGAAGCATCTCAAGGTAGCTGTAGATTTCTTGGGACTAGAGGGGGTAGCTTCTCATTCTTTTAGGAAAGGGTTTGCTACAAATATCTATGTTAATAACGAGTATAATATTGAATTGGTACGAGAATTACTCCAGCATTCAAGCGTAGTGATTACCCAGCGATACATTGGTATGGGAAGTAAGGAATTGGAACGAGCAATCAGTGAAAACGTGAAACTATTATAGGTTAGGAAGCAACAAGCCCCATCCGAAATGGATGGGGCTTGCACTTTTAATTCTCAATTAGTTCGGTTGTTCGTTGTCTTCATCTTCTTCCATGTGGAGTAAGGCATATTCTACACACTGTGTAATTACTCTATTAAAAGAAAGATTATTTTTTGTCGCAAGTTCTTGTACTTGGTTTACAAGATATGTTGGTAGACGCAATGATTTGTATTCATAATCATCATAATCTTTTTTTAGTTTAAACATAGCAATACCTCTAATATATTTATATTTTAAATTGTCATAGTTTTATAATGTAATTGTAATATGTATAAATTTATGATAGTATATGACAAATATCATATAAATATGCTATAATAAAGCTGTGTTAAAGTGATGAGGAGGCTTAATAGAATGAAACAGAAAGTTATAACCTTACTCTTAGGTGTTTGCATGATTGCAACATTGGTTGTAGGATGTGGAAATTCAAAAAATAAAGAGTCAGAAAAAGAAAATGTAAATGAGTCAGAAGTAGTAACAGAGGTTGAATCAGAAATCGAAACTGAGATTGAGTCAGAAATAATCGAAACTGAGGAAGTAGAAACCGAAACTACCGAGTCGCAAAATACTGAGGTAAAGGATACTGAAACAAAGGTAGAAGATACCACAAGTTCAGAGCAGAAGGAAAATAAACCATCGAGCGACAAAGGTCAGTCAGGTAGTGGTTCAGCAAACAATAAGCCACAAAACAACACCAAACCAGATAATCAGAGTAATAGTAATTCAAATTCATCTGATGTGACATGGACAAATGGAAATGGTGATGTATTATCTAATAACCCAGCTCTTTGTTCTCATGTAGGTGGTAAGTGTATGGGTGAGCTTGTTTGGACTGAAGGAAATATTACTGTAAGATATGATTCTGGTGCTTATGAACGTGAGTTAATTGGTACAAGAGAAGTTAGTTGTACATGGTGTGGTCATGTATATGGTACAGAAACAGAAAAAAGAAGTCAGTATTGTATAGATGAAGTTACAGATTTTGTTGCTGAATTCAGACATTTAGGTGATATCAATACTACTGGAGGTTGGGCTTTGGTAGAGAGATTAGATAAGCTTAAATTACCAGATTTTAATTATTTTGAAGTTGATAATATAGATGAAATTGGTGCCGAACTTGTTAAGTATGCAGCAGGAAAAGTAGATTCTGTAAACTTTTCTTTAAATATAAATACTACTGATTATGAAATAGTTAAATCACTTGCAAGGGATAGTAAAGAAAATGCTGGTATTACCATTGACCGTATTTGGGAGTTAACCTGTAGCACCCGTTATAAGGATTTATGCAAAATAGAATATACAGGAGGCGGAGAAGTGTATATCTTCGCAAATTTACCATAGTATAAATATTAAATTGATGGGTTGACCTTTGGGTTGGATTTCAAAACAGATGCCGAAAAGTCCTTTCTTTTCTAGGTTTCTAGTGCTCCACTTGGGTTCGAGCCCCTGAGGGTGCACTTAGAAGGTATCGGTTTTGCGAGATGATTCGCGGGGTCGGTGCTTTTTTATTTGCTTTTTATAGACAACCTGGTTATGAGTCAGGTTGTCTATTTTTATCTGGAAGCGATTAACTTGCAAATTGGATTTCCCTTGCTGGAAAACTTTTCTTCATATTCTGTCATAACATTTCCGAAGTTCAGCATTGGGTCTTCGTGCAAATCATAGGTATGTACATCAATGTGCCATACATCTGAATTATTGATTTCTTCCAAAGAAAAATCAAACAATCCCACGTTATCCGTTTTAAATTCTAAACGGCCATTTTTGGCTAAGAACTGATCATAGCGTGCCAAAAATTCCGATGAAGTCAGGCGACGGCGTGCATGTCTATCCTTTGGCCATGGGTCTGAGAAGTTTAAGTAAATACGGTTTATTTCTTCTGCAGCGAAGATTTCTGGTAAAGTAGCAGCATCTACGCAGAGGAAACGGACATTAGGTAATGGATTTTCCTCCATTTTTTGAACGGCACGAAGAAGTACGCTGGTATATCGTTCAATGCCGATGTAATTGATATTTGGATTAAGGGCAGCTAAGTCCATGATAAAGCGTCCTTTTCCCATGCCGATTTCAATATGGATGGGATTGGAGTTTCCGAAAACATCGGACCATTTGCTTTTATGTTCCGTAGGATTCTGGATACAAAATGGGCTGTTTGCCACTACTTCGCCCGCTCCTGGAATATTACGAAGTCTCATAAGGTTTCTCCTTGTCATTTTATTTCATACATATTATACTTAAAGTTAGAAAAAAAATCCACAGGAGTATATATATGAATAAAAGAAAATCTCGATGGAAACGAGGATTTTGTGCTGCGTTGGCGGCAATGTGCCTATTAGCGGTTCCGACAGATGCAAAAGCGGATGTGTATTGGCCGGAAGGACCGACCATAACGACGAAGAGTGCAATTGTCATCGAAGTCAATTCAGGAGCAATACTTTATGAAAAAAATGGGGATCAGGTCAATTACCCTGCAAGTATTACCAAGGTTATGACCACTTTGTTGGCATTGGAGTATTGTGATTTGGAGGAAGTGGTAACCTTTTCGGATGATGCGATTAATTTAAATCAGGGAGATACTTCTCACATTGCCCGTGATTATGGTGAGCAGATGACAATAAAAGAATGCTTATATGCAATTATGTTAGAATCGGCAAATGAGTGTTCTTATGCAGTGGCAGAACATGTTGGTGAGAAATTAGGTGGCAATTATCAGACCTTCATTGATTTGATGAACGAAAGAGCGAAAGAGCTCGGGTGTACAAATACTCATTTTACGAATGCCAATGGTCTTCCAGATGAGAATCATTGGACAAGCGCACATGATATGGGCCTGATTTCTGCAGAAGCTTATCGAAATGAAACATATCGAATTATAGTAGGAACGAGAAGTTATCGTATTCCACCAACCAATAAGCATAAAGATATTACGCCATTGAATAATCATCATGCAATGATAAGTAATTACAAAACAAATGCTTACTTGTATGAATATGCAACAGGTGGAAAGACCGGTTATACACAAGCAGCCGGTGCGACACTGGTTTCTTATGCAGAAAAAGATGGTTTAACATTGGTGTGCGTTGTAATGAATACATTTGGTGCAGATCAATATATAGAAACCAAGAATTTGTTTGAACATTGTTTCCAGAATTTCCAAACGGTGTCTATTGGAGAAAGTGGTAATGCAGGCGAAGAACAAGAAGAAGAAACGGGAAGCGGAAGCAGCTATGAATCTTTTGTGAAGCTGGAAGAAAATGCACAGATTGTATTACCAGTAGCTGCAGATATTTCAGATGTGGAAATGACATTGGTAAGTGATGATTTGTCAGAAGATGCGGTAGCGCAGTTGAAATATACTTATGGTGGCCATGTTGCAGGATGTGTAGATGTCGTTCTTTCAAATGCACAGGTAGAGGATTATTATTTTAGTGGAAAGAAAGAGGAAAGTGATGTAAATGTAATTGAGATTAAAACATCGGATATCTTACTTATTCTTGGTGCCATCGTTGTTCTGATTGCATTAATTATTGGAATCAAATGTTTGTATGACAATTATTATGTAATTTTGCATAGTATGGAAGTACGAAAACAAAGAAAAGACAGATTTCGTCCAATTTCGAACCGAAAAAAGAAATGGAGAAAGAGAGATCGCATGTTTAAGTAGTCGATAATAAAATAATCGACAGAATATACGACAAATATAATAAAAATCGACAATGTAGTTTGGAAACACATTGTCGATTTTTTGTTTTATGACATGTCGATTTTTAGGTTAAATTGTCAGACTATTTAATAAAATGAGTAGCTGACTCTTGTTTTCTGTGTAAATAAGAAGTCCATTAAAGGTTTCTACAATCGTAATATACTTGCCACGGAAGGTTTCTGTGGTTTCAATTAGATGAATCAGGTAGGATTTCATATAAGCATTTACAGATAGGAAAATCGTGTCTACCTGCTCCATTGGGTGGACGGAAACATCAGCCGCTTTTAAAAGCTGCGTAATCTGTTTTTCATTTTCCAGCTGTGCTGCAGTTTTGTTTACAATGTAATAACCGTTTTCATCCTTGGGCATATCCAGGGCTTTGATGGCACGCTGGACTTGTTTCGTCAGGGCATCGGAAGCGGGATATAAAGATTCGAAATAATTCATAAAGTCAGAAGCAAAACGAAAGTGTTTGTTACTACCGTTTTCTAAAACTTCTGTCATAAGGATTCGTTTGATAATGCCTTCACAGGTTTCTCGGGAAGGATTTTTTCTTAATGTAGTAGAATGTTCCATGTCTCCTCCGGTCATAAAGTGTAATATAGACAATAACATGTGTCCTAAAATAAATTATAGGACATTTAAAGACAGAAATCAACATAAAAAAGGACAAAAATGGAAATATAAAAACCATGTTGACGTGGACAGAAAATAAGGATAAAATGAGAAATATGTACCACTAAACTTTTTATAAGGCGGAAAAAAATACAAATGATTTATAAGAGAACAGAGGAAGCAGAACGTATATTAAAAGAGGTATATCAGTGTATTGATGACAATGGAGGAATCGCTAAAAAGGAGCAGCTGGCGGCATTGGGTATTGATTATCGAAGAGTTTTGGACTTCGTGGAAAATAATGATGTGATTCGAATTAAGAATGGATATTATACCTATGGTATTGAGCGTTTTTCAGAAGAGGCCCTGGTGTCGAAACTTTTTCCAGATGGATTGCTTTGTATGGAAAGTGCCTTATATGCTTATGGATATATCTCGCGCAAGCCAGTAGGTTTTCATATTGCGATTGATAAGAATACTTCCAAGTCCAGATTCAAACTGGATTATCCGAAGGTGATTCCGTATTATACAGAGCCTGAAGTTTTGACAATTGGTGCGACAACTATTTCATACGAAGGTTGTGATTTTCAAATCTACGACAAGGATCGACTGATTTGCGATTGTCTCAAGTATGAAAGCAAAATGAATCGGGAAGATTTCAAGGAAGCGCTTCAGTCCTATATTAAAGATGAAGACAAGGATATCTCTGCATTGATGGAATATGCGAGAGAACGTAAAGTAGTAAAAAGAGTACAGAGCCTTATTGGGGTGTGGTTATAATGAAATTAGGAATGACATTTCCACAAAAATGGATAGACAAATGCACAAAGGATGGGATTCAGGTGTCCGATATTCTGTATGGGCTGGCGATCGAGGATTTGCTCCGTCGCATTGAAAAGTCCTCTTTTTATGAATATCTTTGGCTAACGAATGAACAGGCCGTTGGGCTGGATGCCTACAAGAAAAAGAGCAAGGAACGAATTGCTTTCTTATATGTAGAAAGTGGAAAGAAAAACTATCTTTCTCATGCAGTGGCAGGACAGGCCATGGATCAGGAATTGTTTACACTTTTGTTAGAGGAGCTGTTTTCTTATGTGGACGGCAAATCACAATGGGAATATACGGTGGCTGATTCCGAAAAAGGGAAAACACTTCATCTTACCTTCTCCTATATGGATATGCAGGTGCCAGTTTCTGTTTATATTGGAACTTCTATGATTAAGACCAAGAAGCGAAAGAAAAAGGAACTTCCATTATTATTAGACGAAAGAGCACACTGCTCATATCTTAGCTATTCGAAAGAAAGTATTCTGGCAGAATCCCTGTTTGAGATTATGCGTAAACTGGAATTGATTTCGGATATGGAAGCCTATGGGGAAGCAAATCAGATTTTGAAAGAATACTCCATTAGCGGCAGATATATTTTAGAGGAATTTGTTGCCATGGGAGAAAAAGAGCCGAAGGTTGCAACTATGAAACGCTTGGAGCAGATTGCTTCTTATAAGAATTATGGCTACATGAAGAAACGCTGGCAGCAGTACGAGCGAAATCACTGTGCAGAAAAAGAAGATTGGGAGAGTGTTTTGCATCGAATACTCAGCTTTATGGGGCCAGTTTGGAAGGCTCTATGTGAAGATGAAATTTTCTTTGATGACTGGATGCCAGAGTTAGAACGTTTTTTAGGCTAGAAAAGGATTGTCATTGTCAATTAATTCTAACTATAATATACTTAAAGGATAGGACAAATGGGTAAGATTTTTTGTGTAATGGGAAAAAGTGCAACAGGAAAGGATACGATTTATCAGAAACTGTTGAACGAAAGCAAGTTAGATTTAAAGAGGATTATACCATATACCACCAGACCAATCCGGGAGGGGGAAGTTCTTGGGAGAGAATATTTCTTCTGCACAGAGCGAGATGTACAGAAATTAGAAAAAGAAGGCCGAATTGTGGAGCTTCGTGCGTATGATACGGTATATGGAATATGGAAATATTTCACGGTAGATGATGGAAACATCCAGTTGGACAAAGAAAACTATATTTTAATCGGAACATTAGAGGCATATACTAAGATTCGTGATTATTTTGGTGTAGAAAATGTGATTCCTATTTATATAGAAGTAGAGGATGGAGAACGCCTGCTTCGAGCAATTGCAAGAGAGAAGAGCCAGGATGTTCCGAAATATGAAGAAATGTGTCGTCGTTTCTTAGCAGATGCCAAGGATTTTTCAGAAGAAAAATTAATCGCAGCAGGCATCGAGAAACGATTTGTGAATATAGAGCTTGCAGATACTCTGCATCAAGTGGAAACGTATATGCAGACCGAGATGTAATATCAAAGGAGGTGGCCGGACATGGATATGAATATGAAAGTCAACGAATTGACCCAGTTAAATCAAGTTAATGAAACACAAAAAGCGGTTCAAGGCGATGGTTCGTTCAAATTTACTTTGTCGAGTGCCATCAGTGATGCACAGCTTCAGGCAAAAGTAGAATCTTTGATGATGGATATCACTACCCAGGGCGAACGAATTGCCCGCCACATGGATATTCGTGATTTGAAACGATATCGTGGGCTGGTGAAGGAATTCTTAAATGAAGTCGTATATCGTTCCCACAAGTTTTCACGAGAAAACTTTCTGGATCGACGTGGAAGACACCGTGTATATGGAATAATCCGCAAGATAGATGAGAATTTAGATGCACTGGCAGAAGAATTAGTGGCCGATGAGAAAGATCATCTGGCGATACTAAGTAGAATTGGCGAGATTGAAGGCTTGCTATTGGATATTTTCACGTAAGCGTTTTGGTAGAGAACGGTTATCGTGGAGAAATTACGATATGGAAAGGAGAGAGAATGGCTGGATTTCAGGACATTATCGGACACAATCAAATAGTGGAACATCTGAAAAATGCCATTCGTATGGGAAAGGTCTCCCACGCCTATATTTTGAATGGGGAAAGCAATTCTGGAAAGATGATGTTGGCAGAAGCTTTTGCGACAGCACTGCAATGTGAGGCCGGCGAAGCGGAACCTTGCATGAATTGCCGCTCTTGTCATCAAGCAGCGGAACACAATCAACCGGATATTATCTACGTTACCCATGAAAAGCCAAATGTGATATCGGTAGACGATATTCGACATCAGCTGAATAATGATATTGTGATTAAGCCTTATAGCAGTAAGTACAAGATTTATATTGTAGATGAAGCAGAGAAAATGAATCCGCAGGCACAAAATGCACTCTTAAAAACCATTGAAGAGCCACCTGCTTACGGAGTAATTCTGCTCCTTACTACCAATGCGGATAGTTTTTTACCAACGATTTTGTCTCGTTGCATTACACTAAATTTAAAAAGTGTGAACGAGGACTTAATCAAAGATTATTTGATGAAAAAATATCAGATTCCAGATTATCAGGCAGATGTATGTGCAGCTTTTGCACAGGGAAATGTAGGAAAAGCAATTCAGCTGGCATCCTCTGGAGAGTTTAACGAATTAAAAGCAGCCGCTCTTTCTCTCGTGAAAAAGCTGGATGATATGGATTTGTACGAATTAAATGGATGCATCAAACAGATAAACGATTTTAAGCCAAAGATTCAGGAGTATTTTGATTTGCTGACGCTTTGGTTTCGAGATGTGCTTTATATGAAAGCCACCAACGACGTAAATAATCTTATCTTTAAAGATGAGGTTTATGATATAAAAAAACAAGCAGCAAAAAGGTCTTATTCTGGAATAGAAACCATATTGCAGACGCTGGAGCAATCCAGAGTGCGTTTGAATGCGAATGTAAATTTCGATTTAGTAATAGAATTGTTGTTGCTAGCAATAAAGGAGAACTAAAAATATGACAAGAGTAGTTGGAATTCGTTTCCAAAAAGCAGGAAAAATATATTATTTCGATCCATGCGGATTCGATTTGGAAACCGGAATGCATGCCATCGTTGAAACAGCGAGAGGTGTGGAAATGGGTACAGTCCTTATTCCGCCAAAGGATGTAGAAGATGAAAAGGTGATACAGCCATTAAAGCCTGTCATTCGTATTGCTACGGATGAAGATGAGAAAACGATAGAAAAGAACAAGGAAAAAGAGAAAGAAGCCTTTGAAATCTGTAAAGAAAAGATTTTAAAACATGGATTAGAAATGAAACTCGTAAATGCAGAGTACACATTTGATAATAATAAGCTTCTCTTTTATTTTACTGCAGATGGTCGAATCGATTTCCGTGAATTAGTAAAGGATTTGGCAGCAGTATTCCGTACCAGAATCGAACTTCGTCAGATTGGTGTACGTGATGAGACCAAGATTCTCGGAGGCATCGGTATCTGTGGACGCCCACTTTGCTGCAAGACCTATCTTGCAGATTTCGTTCCAGTATCTATTAAGATGGCGAAGGAGCAGAATTTATCATTAAATCCTACCAAAATCTCAGGAGTTTGTGGAAGACTTATGTGCTGTCTCAAAAATGAGCAGGATACTTACGAATATTTGAACAGCCGCCTTCCAAATGTTGGAGATACAGTCTTTGTAAAGGATGGAGCAAAGGGAGAGGTACAGAGTGTTAGTGTACTTCGCCAGCTCGTAAAAGTAGTAATCGACAATGGAGATGAGAAGGAATTACGTGAATACAAGGTGGATGAACTTAATTTCCGCCCTAAGAAACGTAAAGATGTAAAAATTACAGAAGAAGAACTGAAAGAGTTAGAAGGTTTGGAAGATGAAACTGTAGTGGAAGAAACCACTGAGCATCAGGATCGTCCAAATCACAATAATAAAGAACGTCACGATGGAAAAGGAAAACGTTATTTTGGAAAAAACAAAAAACGAAACAACAACTCTTCTGAAAAGTAAAGAACGCTTAGATGACTTAAATGTAAAAGGATATCAGATTATTCAGGATCCGGAACGTTTTTGTTTCGGGATGGATGCCGTGCTGTTATCTGGCTTTGCTCATATAAAAAAAGGAGAGAAGATACTGGATTTAGGTACCGGAACAGGTATAATTCCGATTCTCTTAGAAGCGAAGAGCGAAGGGAAGCACTTCACGGGGCTTGAAATTCAGCCAGAAAGTGCGGATATGGCAGCCAGAAGTGTGCAGTATAATCATTTAGAAGAGAAGATATCCATTGTCACCGGTGATATCAAAGATGCTTCAAATATATTTGGAGCATCTTCTTTTGATGTAATAACGACGAACCCACCGTACATGATTGGAGAGCACGGATTGAAGAATAATAACGACGCAAAAACCATTGCGCGTCATGAAGTGCTTTGTACACTAGACGACACATTAGTGCAGAGTGCTCGAATTTTAAAACCGAACGGACGCTTCTATATGGTGCATAGACCGTTCCGTTTGGCGGAGATTTTTTCGAAAATGGTGGCTTGTGGAATCGAGCCGAAGCGTATGCAGCTGGTTTATCCACATGTAAATAAGGAGCCAAACATGGTTTTGATCGAAGGTTACCGGGGTGGAAAGTCCAGACTCAAAATTGAGAAGCCGCTCATCGTTTACAATGAAAATGGCAGCTATACAGATGAAATTTTAGCGATTTATGGAATGTTAAATCAAGATTAAATAAATTTTTGGCGATTTTTGGCCAAAAGGAGGAAAAATGGCAGGTACACTGTATTTATGTGCGACCCCAATTGGAAATTTGGAGGATATCACGTATCGCGTTCTGCGTACGCTAAAAGAGGTAGATTTGATTGCGGCGGAGGATACGAGAAACTCGATTAAGCTTTTGAATCATTTCGAGATACAGACTCCAATGACCAGTTATCATGAATTTAATAAAATTGAGAAAGCATATCAGTTGGTCGCGAAGCTGAAAGAGGGAAAAAATATCGCTTTGATTACAGATGCTGGAACACCAGGCATTTCAGATCCTGGTGAGGACATCGTTCGTATTTGTTATGAAGAAGGAATCGAGGTTACTTCGCTCCCAGGAGCAGCTGCCTGCATTACAGCACTTACCATGTCAGGACGTTCGACCAGACGATTTGCCTTCGAGGCATTTTTGCCAAGGGATAAAAAGGAACGTGCAGCAGTTTTGGAGGAATTGAAAGATGAGACCCGTACCATCATCCTTTACGAAGCACCACATCATTTGCTGAAAACAATAAAAGAATTGCTGGAGGCTCTCGGAGATCGAGAACTTACGGTGTGTCGTGAGCTTACCAAAAAGCATGAAGAAAAAATACAGACGACATTTACCTCTCTTCTTTCATATTATGAAGAAAAAGAACCAAGAGGTGAGTATGTATTGGTCATTTGCGGAAAGAGCCGTGATGAAATCGTAAAAGAGCAGCAGGCCAGTTGGGAAGAGATGTCCATTGAAGAACATATGGCACATTATGAAAGCCAGGGCATCGACCATAAAGAGGCTATGAAACTGGTTGCAAAAGACAGAGGAGTTAGCAAAAGAGATATTTATCAATATTTGGTGAAATAAAATGGGGAAAATACGCGAAAGACGAAGGCGGGAAAGGACGAAAAAGTTTGCAATACAGCTTATTGCCCGAATTGGTGCGACGATAGCAGTTTTTGCACTTGCTTTCTTGCTTGTAAATAATTTAGATTTGTCTTCTGTGGGAACAGACAAAAGTGCATCTGGAGAGAATCAAGAAGGTACAGAAAACGGATCTGTATCAGAAACCCTGCAGATTGTTATGGCTGGCGATATGCTGATGCACGAGAGTGTGATTCAGTCTGGGAAGAAAGAAGACGGAACTTACAACTTTGACCACTTGTTTGCTCATGTAGCGGAATTTATTTCGAAAGCAGATCTGGCGATTGTCAATCAGGAGACGATCATGGGTGGACCGAACTACGGATATACCGGTTATCCTAGCTTTAATTCTCCTTATGAGGTAGCGGATGCAGAGGTAAAGACTGGATTTGATGTATTGTTACTTGGAACAAATCATGCATATGATAAGGGAGAACAAGGAATATTAAACTGCATGGATTACCTGGATACGACACATCCTTCTGTAGGGTATGTGGGAGTTAATCGTAGCCAGGAGGAACAGGATACTACAATCTATACTTACGAGGCAAATGGAATCACCGTTGCAATCCTGAATTATACCTATGGACATAATGGAGTTACTCTTCCAGAGGATAAAAAATATTTAGTAAATGAGACGGATGAGGATAAAATTCGCTCAGACATTCGTAAAGCGGAAGAAATTGCAGACTTTACCATTGTATGTCCACATTGGGGGACGGAGTTTAAATTAGAGTCCGATACAAAACAAAGAGAATTGGCGCAGATTTTCTTGGAAGAAGGTGTAGACTTAGTATTAGGTACCCATCCACATGTAATCGAGCCGATAGAATGGCTGAGCCACGAAAATGGACATAAGATGCTGGTGTACTATTCCATCGGAAACTTCGTAAATGGAACGACTTCTACAGGGGATGGAGTAGCAAATCGAATGATTGGTGGACTTGCAGACATTATAATAGGAAGAAACAAAGATTCGAATAAAGTGGAAATATTGAAATACGGTGCAGTTCCAGTTGTTTGTCATGTGGCAGAAGGAACCGAATACACCGTATATTTTCTAGAAGATTATACTGAGGAACTGGCTTCTAAGAATCAGATCGTTTCGCAGGACTCAGATTTCTCCAAGTCCTACTGCGAATCTCTCGTTACTCAAGTTTGGGGAGAATAGTATTTTGGCAAATACTTCTCCAAAATAGAAAATGGTGCTGGGCCAATATCCAAAACCGCCTGATGGAATTGTTTATCGGAATAATCTGTACCGAATAATTCCTTAGCATAGCCCTTTAATTCTAAAAATTCGATATAACCAACATAATATTTTAAATAGTTACCCGGTTCAGACAAAATGAGCTGGGTAATTTCTTTTATTACGGATTCGTTTGTAATACCATAGCCAGCCCAGAATTCTTTCATTTCTTCCGCAGTCCAGCCGTAATAATGAAGTCCAATGTCGGAGGACGCGTATAAGCTTAGGGTCGCTGCCTGATTATGTGATAAGAAAGAAGCCACATCTTCTTCTACACCAGCATAATCGTAAGCCATCATTTCAATATAAGTAGCCCATCCTTCCACGTATCCAGAATAATTTAAAATAGAGCGGATATGCGGATAGTCATAGGTGTAGGTCATGACCGTCTGGTACAAATGACCAGGATACCCTTCGTGTGCCAATGTGGTAAATGCATAGATGTCAGAAGAAATATAGCCTTCGTTTATGTAAATTACATTTTCTGTATAATTGTCGATTGGAGCCACAATATAAAACGCAGGTGCAAGGAATTCCTCCAGGTCAGGTTCTACATAATTGATTTCGTAGCTGCAGTCAGGCGGTGCAGGAAAATCCTCTAAAATTGCGTTTTGAAGGCTGGACAGCATTGCATTTGGATCTGCCATTTGCCATTCCAAGGTGCTGCATTCCTGAATCAGATTCTCATTTTCCGACTGAAGCTGTGCACAAACCAGCAAATCGCTCATACGTTGATTTTCGATACGGCGGAAAATGATATCCACACTATCTTCACAGCCGGTTTCGGAATAAACCAAGGTTTCGTAATATTCCTTGCCGTCTTCCAAATAGCAGATGCCCTTATCGTTTTTACCGGTATTCTTCAATGCTTCCAATTGAGTTATCATATCTTCATAGGCAGGAAAAAGTTGCTTCTCCAGAATCGTTTCATTTTGTCTGCAATAAGAGGCCTCTTTTTGTGCGGATAAATCCAGCTCCTGTAAGCGGGATTCGAAAGTAGTAATCAAATAATGATTCTCCTTATCTAACAGAAAACTTTCACAGCTATCGATTACCAATTCGCATAAATCTTCGGACATAAACAGCCCTTTGTCAGATTTTTCCGCTTCAAACATCATGGCTTGGTCAAAATACTCGTCAGTTAAAGCAATTAGTTTGAGATAATCTTTTACATCCTGTTCGCTTTGAAATTCATATTCCGCAAACAGAATCGGAAGTTCCATCTGCAACCCGCCAGAAAAAGAGAATGGCTCCTCATATAAATCATATTCACTTAATGCGATCTGTGTATTGAGAAAATCCATTAGGATATCGTAGGTCAGCTGGTTTTCCTGAGATAATTTCTCATAGGAGAATTGGGACAAAGCATTTTTCGTCGCCAACAAATATGTATCGTTTGCATCACGAGCCTCTTTCGAGAAATCTCCCAAAGAAATCTCATATTCTTCGATACCAAAACTAGCTGGGTTCTCTACACAGTAGTGAAGATTGATGGTATTTGCAGTGATTTCCTCCAGGAATAAATCATTTGTGAAGGCTTCAAACGCCAGGTTGACGGCTTCTGCATTGGAGCCATTTTCTGTATTACTCAGGTTGCCTTGCTTTTGACAGCTTGTGAAGCAGGATATTGCAAGGAAAATAGAAAGTCCTATTATTATAAATCGTTTCAAGATAAACCCCATTTCCAAAAGTGTGATTATAATAGTTTATGTTTCATATCATTTTTTTATGCAAATCCACCATCACCTATGCCAGGCATCGTAAATCCAAGCTTTGCCATATACTGACCAATCTTACTAGTCGTCTTATCCACGAACTCAGGCTGGCCATATACTTTCTTCAACCATTCCACAGACAAATCCTGCCAGGTTGAGAAGGCTGCATTAAGAACCTGAGAGCTTCCGTCAGCAGTTACTTCATTCGCTAAAGCATAACCATGAGGACCATGCTGGAATACATGAAGTTCATAGAAAAGTCCGAGCTCTGCATATTTGTTTGCTACTGGCAAAGCACCATAGGTCGTGAGCAAGTCTTCTGCGGTAGCCACCATAAATACAGGAGGCGCATCTTTGGTAATCTTATTTAAGAGGTTAAACTGCTCTGCGTCTTCATTGGTAACTTCTTTTTTACCAGTCAAAAGCTGAAGCATAAATGAACCAGGCATATTTGGAATGCTAACCGCTGGGTAGCCAAGAATCATACCATTTACCTTATTTTCTGCCAGAAGACCTGCTGCCATAGCAAGATGACCGCCAGCAGAGAAGCCACAAGATAAAATTTTATCGGAATCAATATTCCATTCTTCCGCATGTTCGCGAAGATACCCAACAGCCCAGCTGATTTCCTGAAGTGGAGAAAAGCCTGCTGCATCCCAGCCAGTCGAGTAACGAAGCACAAAAGCATGATATCCTTTTGCCGCAAAGCCAAGTGCGATAGGTTCGCCTTCACGTGGCGAGCAGTAAATGTAACCACCGCCCGGACAAACGATAATTGCAGGACGCTTCTTTTCCTGTCCTAATGTAATTTCACAATCTAAAATATAGCCCTCCAAAGTAGCCTCTGGATGATTTGGGCATTCCATATGTATCATTTTCATGATTTTCTTCCCCCATATTTTCCTTTTCCAAGTTGATAATAATATTATAACATAGCTTTTTAACATTGAAATATTTTTCTTCTTTATTATAATATAGAAGAAACCGAATTGTTTTTGAAAAAGGAGTCTTTTTATGGAAAAACTCGTATACGAAGTAGGCGATATTGTAAAATTAAAAAAGCCACATCCATGTGGAGCAAACGAGTGGGAAATACTACGTGTTGGGGCTGACTTCCGTTTGAAGTGTACAGGTTGTGGTCATCAGGTTATGATAGCCCGAAAGCTGGTCGAAAAGAACACAAAAGAATTGAAAAAACCTTTATAAAAAGGCTTGCAAACCGCGTAAAAACGTGGTATCATCTGTTTTCGGTATGAAAAATATTCCTTGCTCATGGATAGAATTCGTGGGCCAGAGACCAAAAGGAGGTAAAATCGCATGAACAAATATGAATTAGCACTTGTTGTTAGTGCAAAGATCGAAGATGATGCGAGAGCAGCAGTCGTAGCAAAAGCACAGGACTACGTTACACGTGCAGGCGGTGTTGTTTCAGAAGTAGAAGAATGGGGTAAGAAGAAATTAGCTTACGAAATTCAGAAACAGAGCGAAGGCTTCTACTACTTCATCCAGTTTGAAGCAAATGCAGACGCACCTGCATACATCGAACAGCGCGTACGTATCATGGATAATGTTCTTCGTTTCTTATGCGTTAGAAAAGACGAGGCATAGAATTAGAGGAGAAAAACTATGAATAAAGTAATCCTTATGGGACGTTTAACTAGAGATGCTGAAGTAAGATATTCTCAGGGAGATGCTTCTACAGCAGTAGCAAGATTTTCTTTGGCAGTAGACCGTCGTTTCAAACGTGACGGTGACGAACAGTCAGCTGATTTCATCAACTGTGTAGCGTTCGGACGTACTGGCGAATTTTTCGAAAGATTCGGACGTAAAGGAACCAAGTTCCTTGTAGAAGGCCGCATCCAGACAGGCAGCTACACCAACAAAGACGGACAGCGTGTTTACACAACTGACGTTGTAGTTGAGCAGGTAGAATTTGCAGAAAGCAAAGCTTCTAGCGAAAACAATGGTGGATACGTTCCAGCAGACAGACCATCACCAAGCGGAGCAGCAGGCGATGGATTCATGAATATTCCAGACGGAATTGATGAAGAATTACCATTTAACTAATATTGGTGCTCACTCGTGAGCAAATTTTCAAGGAGGTAACGAAAATGGCTTTTGAAAAGACAGCTAACCGCGAAGGCGCTTCTTCAATGAAGAGAAGACCAATGCGTCGTAGAAAAAAAGTATGTGTATTCTGTGGCAAAGATAATGTCATCGATTACAAAGACGTAAATAAATTAAAAAGATATATCTCTGAAAGAGGAAAAATTCTTCCTCGTCGTATCACAGGAAACTGTGCAAAACACCAGAGAGCTCTTACAGTAGCAATCAAGAGAGCACGTCACGTAGCAATTATGCCATACGTACAGGATTAAGATTTGCGAATAAACCAGTTACTCGAAAGAGTAGCTGGTTTTTTATTTTTATAATTGGTTTTTCCTCAACTTTAAGGTAACGTTAAGGTTTCGCCTATTGAAAAGTAAGGTTTTCGTGGTAAGATTGAATCATAAAAAGGGAGGAAGACCATATGTGGACTAGAGTACAATTAAAAGATAAAGCAAAAGGTGCGTTAGATATTAATTATTGGAAAATTATTTTAGTATCCCTAATCGTAGTGTTGGTTGGTGGAGGAACCGCTTCCAGTGCAGGTGCAACTTTTGAAGAAGAATTTTCAACGACCTTAGAAAGTGAAGATATGGATATCTTCAATGACTTGTTTTCTGAGGAAGAAACATGGGAAGATGAGAGTGATGGTAGTATAGCAGATGATGAGTATTCTCAGTGGTACGAAGATCCAAATGCATCGGATGAATACTGGGAAGGTTACTACGATGGTTACTTCGGAAATTCAGAATCTGCAAAAACAGAAGAGTATCTGGCGGGGTATAAGGACGGTCAGTTGGATGATACCGCAGAAAATGATTTTGGGTCTGCCTTTGAAGACGGATTCTCCAGCGGAGAGCTGGATGGTATCAGTATGGGACAGATTGCTGGCATTGGAATTGTAGTTGTAGTAATCTTTATCCTTATTGTAGTCATTGTCAGTGCAATCGGATTAGTTTATAGTGCATTTATCTTAAATCCAGTGGATGTTGGTGCGAAACGATTCTTTGTGAAGTCGTTAGATGAGGCAGCAGAAGTAAAAGAAATCGCGTTTGCATTTGATAATAATTACAAAAATGTAGCGAAAATACTCTTTGTGAGAGATTTGAAGGTTCTCCTCTGGACCTTATTGTTCATCATTCCAGGTGTGATTAAATCCTATGAATACTTTATGATGCCTTATCTCTTGGCAGAGAATCCAAACCTTACCAAAGAAGAAGCATTCCGTTTGAGTAAGCAGATGATGACAGGAAATAAGTGGAAGACCTTCGTATTAGAGCTTTCCTTCTTCTGGTGGGATGTGCTTTCTGCAATTACAGCGGGTATTGTGGGAATCTTCTATGTAAATCCATACAAGAACCTGACTTTCGCAGCACTTTATGAGGAACTCAGTGTAATCAATGGACGTCCTGCACGTGCGGCAGCGGTCCAACCAATGTATGAGATGCCAGTTTATGAGCAGGAAGTAGAACCAGCATTTGAAACATCAGAAGAGACATATAATTCACCAGAATAATAGGAGCGAGAATGGAATATAAAATTCTTGTAGCAGATGATGAAAAAGAAATAAGAGAGCTTCTTCGACTATATCTGGAAAATTCCGGATATCAGGTACTGGAAGCGGAGGATGGGCAGCAGGCCTTGGACATCCTGCGGAGCGAAAAAATAGACCTATGTCTTTTGGATATCATGATGCCAAAGGTAGATGGCTATCGTGTATTGCAGGAGCTTCGCAAGGAAAGTAATATTCCAGTGATGATTTTGTCCGCGAAGGATGCCGACTCTGAGAAAATCCTAGGATTGAATCTTGGGGCAGACGATTATATGGCGAAACCATTTAATCCACTAGAGGCAATTGCCAGAGTGAATTCGAATATCCGTAGATTTTATTCCTTGGGAACCAGTCCTGTGACAGAGACCATCAAGGTAAAGGATTTAGAGATTGATGTGGATTCCTGCGAATTGAGACGAAACGGAGAACTTATCGATTTAACTTCGGTAGAATATAAAATCATGGAGCTTTTTATGAAGCATCCAGGCAAGGTTTTCACCAAGCAGCAAATTTACGAATATGGATGGGGAGAAGATTTTATTGTAGCAGATAATAACATCATGGTGTGTATCAGCAAGCTACGAGACAAATTGGATGAAGATCCATCCGCATACATAAAAACCATCCGTGGTTTGGGATATCGCTTAGAAAGATAGGTAATGATATGAAAGAAAAACAAGATTTTCAAATATTTATTATCAGTCGTTTTCTAGTAAGTCTCATTTACGTAGTGTTATCCGAGTTTTTGATTTGGTTTGCGACAGACCGCATTAAACATCTGTTTCAGGGCGGAGTGTCCATGGCAATATTTATTGCGGGTATCATCATTATGATTATACCAATCATCGTAGCATCGCTGCTGTTTTCTAAAGCCCTGGTGGACGAAGTGCACCGAATGAATCAGGAAAAAGAGGAAATGCGAAAGGGTTATGAGAAGAAGCGAAACCTGATGCTTAGCGATATTGCACATGACTTGCGAACCCCGATTACCACGATTGCGGGCTATTCGAAGGCGTTGAATGATGATATGGTCATCTCGGAGGAGAAGAAAAAAGAATATCTGCAGGCGATTGAAAACAAATCGGCCCGCATGAATGATTTGATTAATCTTCTCTTTGAATATGTACGTTTGGACAGTGCAAACTACGGACTTCGAAAGGACGAAATCGATTTATCAGAATTGCTTCGAACCATTGCAGCTAGTCTGTATTCGGATGTAGAAGAAAAAGGCATGGAATTTCAGATTTCTATACCAGAGGAAGTACATTTGATTACATTGGACCGTGTACAGTTTTCACGCGTGATTGTAAACCTCATCAACAATGCCATCAAGCACAATGAAAAAGGAACGGTAATATCGCTGGAAATGAAGCCTGAAAAAGACAAAATAGTAATAGAAGTTTCCGATAATGGCGGACTCATACCGACATTTTTGGCGGAGCAGATATTTGAACCATTTGCCATGGGCGATGCTTCTAGAACCGCTCAAAGCGGCAGTGGTTTGGGACTATCCATTGCGAAAAAAATTGTGGAAATGCATGGATGGAGCTTAGAACTGAAACAATATTATGAAGAATATCGAAAATCTTTCATAATAGAAATAAAATAATAGAGGAAAGGAGAAGAAAAATATGTTAGAATTATTTGGAGAGATTAACTGGTTTATCGTATTATGGTTGGTTGTAGTGGTAGTTTTTCTTGCGGTTGAATTAGCGACCGTAACATTAACTTCTATCTGGTTTGCAGCAGGCGGGCTTATCGCATTGTTTGTGGCTATGGCAGGCGGCAATTTTGCCTTCCAGATGATTGCATTTTTGATAGCTGCATTTGGAATGTTTTTCGCTACAAAGCCATTGGCAGACAAGATGATGAAGACGAGTAAAACCAGTACCAATGCAGACAGAGCCATTGGTGAGGAGGTACGTGTACTAGAACGTATCAGCAATTTGGATCAGACCGGTATGGTAGTTGTTCATGGACAGGAATGGACCGCACGTACCGAAGATGATAAAAACATTATCGAGCAGGGAGCACTTGTTCGAATCCTTCGCATCAGCGGAGTAAAAGTAATCGTAGAAAGGGTAAAGGAGGATTAAGTTATGGGCCCATTTATTATTGTATTTATTATTCTTTTAGCAGTTGCATTACTCATCGTAGTAAACTGTATCAAAATTGTACCACAGGCGAATGCGTATGTAGTAGAACGTCTTGGTGCTTACCTTGATACATGGCAGGTTGGTGTACATCTCAAAATGCCATTTATCGACCGCGTTGCAAAGAGAGTTATCTTGAAAGAACAGGTAGTGGATTTCCCACCACAGCCAGTTATTACAAAAGATAACGTAACCATGCAGATTGATACAGTCGTTTACTTCCAGATTACAGATCCTAAGCTTTACGCTTACGGTGTAGAAAATCCAATCATGGCGATTGAAAATTTAACAGCTACTACTCTTCGTAACGTAATCGGTGACTTGGAATTAGACGAAACACTTACATCACGTGAAACCATCAACACCAAGATGCGTTCTACACTTGACGTAGCAACAGACCCATGGGGTATCAAAATCAACCGTGTAGAATTAAAGAACATCATGCCACCTAAGGCTATCCAGGATGCAATGGAAAAACAGATGAAAGCAGAACGTGAACGTCGTGAAGCTATTCTTCGTGCAGAAGGTGAAAAGAAATCTACAGTCCTTGTTGCTGAAGGTAACAAAGAAGCAGCTATCCTTGATGCTCAGGCTGAAAAAGAAGCAGCTATTCTTCGTGCAGAAGCAAAACGTGAAGCTACTATCAAAGAAGCAGAAGGTCAGGCAGAAGCTATTCTTAGAATCCAGCAGGCAAATGCAGATGGTCTTAAGATGTTAAAAGAATCTGCTCCAGACTCAGCAGTACTTCAGTTAAAGAGCTTAGAAGCATTTGCAAAAGCAGCAGATGGCAAAGCTACAAAGATCATCATTCCTTCAGAAATTCAGGGAATTGCTGGTCTTACAAAATCTATCGCAGAAGTTGCAGTAGAAGACAAATAATAGATATAGTACTTGAAACCAAAGGGTTACCCAAGATGTGGGTAGCCCTTTTTCTTTTATCGAAAATGCTTTATTTCACAGCCGAAAAATGGTATACTTACAGATACCTATAAGGATTTTTAGATGAGGGATAATTATGAATAATAAGATAAAATTTAAAGGCAGACTGGGAGTGTTTTTTAACTGGCCTATTATTATAGCACTTGTATTGGCAATGTTGAATGTAGGCGTATATGTATATGATATAAAGAGTGGGGTTTTTGTATCCATTTTTATCGTTATTTATGCGGTCTCTACGGCTATTGTTTATGCGATTAATACGCAATATATAGCAAGAGAAGTCGTTGGTTTTGCGACTCAGTATTCTACGGTTCAAAAGAAATTATTGAATGAGTTCGAGATTCCTTATGTGCTTTTGGATAGTGCGGGAAAGGTAATGTGGCTCAACGAGAAATTCGGGGAAATAACTGGGGTAGATAAAAAATATCACAAATCCATTACTTCTTTGTTCCCAACCATTACGAAAGAATTTTTGCAGAAAAATATCAAGGCAACAGAAGTGGAAGCATCTTTTGGAGAAAAGGAATATCGTGTAGCAATCCATCGTGTAACCTTCGAATCTATGATGGAAGAAAAAAATAATTTTGATGTAGATGCAGAAAATGAGTACATGATAGCTCTTTACTTCTTCGATGAAACAGAGTTGAATGAATATAAACTCGCGAATATCGAGCAGAAGCAGGTGGCTGCACTTGTGTATATTGATAACTATGATGAAGCTTTAGAAAGTATTGAAGATGTAAAACGCTCTCTTTTGACAGCATTAATCGATCGTAAGGTAAGCCAGTATTTTAGCAATGTAGATGGCTTGGTTCGTAAGATTGAAAAGGATAAATACTTTGTTGTATTTAAATACAAATATTTACATCAGCTAGAAGAGGATAAGTTCAGCATCTTAGAGGATGTTAAGACGGTAAAAGTAGGTAATGAAATGGCAGTTACTTTAAGTATTGGTGTTGGTCTTAAGGGTGACAGCTACAATGATAACTATGCCTATGCACGTTCAGCCATCGACTTGGCTTTAGGACGAGGCGGTGATCAGGCAGTTGTAAAAGTAAAGGGTCTCATTCATTACTATGGAGGAAAAACAGAGCAGGTAGAGCGTAATACGCGAGTAAAAGCCAGAGTAAAAGCATTGGCACTCCGTGAAATTATGGAAGGCCGTGATAATGTAGTTATTATGGGACATAGTATTTCCGACGTAGACTCTATCGGTGCAGGTATTGGTATTTATTGTGCAGCGAAGGTGCTGGGTAAAAAGGCACAGATTGTTGTAAATGACCCAACGAGTTCTGTAAAACCACTGATTGATTGTTTCACAGAAGAAAATGGCTATCCAGAGGATATGTTTATTGATAGCGAAACTGCGATTGATATGACTAGCCGAAATACCTTGGTGATGGTAGTAGATACCAATAAACCAAGTTATACCGAATGTCCAGAACTTTTACGCAAAACAGATTATATCTGCGTATTTGACCATCATAGACAGGGCAGTGAAGTTATTGAAAACCCAGTATTATCGTATATTGAGCCATATGCTTCCAGTGCGTGTGAAATGGTTGCAGAGGTATTGCAATACTTCCAGGAAGGCTTCAAATTGGAAGCAAGAGAAGCGGATTGTATTTATGCAGGTATTTTGATTGATACCAATAACTTTATGACCAAAACAGGTGTTAGAACCTTTGAAGCAGCAGCATATCTGCGTCGTTCCGGTGCGGAAGTTACCCGTGTCCGTAAGATGATTCGTAACGATATGGCAGCATATAAGGCTCGTGCAGAAGCAGTTCGCAGTGCAGAAGTATACCGCAATGCATTCGCGATTTCCGTATGTCCGGCAGAGGATTTACAGAGCCCAACCATCGTAGGTGCACAGGCTGCAAATGAATTATTGAATGTAATAGGAATAAAGGCATCCTTCGTATTGACTGAGTATAACGGTAAGATTTTCGTAAGTGCCCGTTCCATTGACGAGATTAATGTACAGATTATTATGGAACGTCTCGGCGGTGGTGGACACCTGAATGTTGCAGGGGCACAGCTTGTGGATTGTACCATTGATTCTGCAAAACGAATTATCAAGGATACTCTCGAAGAAATGCTTAGAGAAGGAGATATTGAGTAAATGAAAGTTATTTTATTAGAAGATGTAAAGGCACAGGGCAAAAAAGGTGAAATCGTTGAAGTTAGCGATGCTTATGGCCGTAATGTTTTGATTGCAAAGAAGCTTGGTGTAGAAGCTACCCCAAAGGCTTTGAATGATTTGAAGCTTCAGAAAAAGCATGAAGCGAAGGTTGCTCAGGAACAGTATGAAGCAGCAGTAGAACTTGGTAAAGTAGTAGAGACCAAGAAGGTTGTAATTAAAGTAAAATGTGGAGATGGTGGTCGTTTATTTGGAACTGTTTCTACCAAAGAAATTGCAGCAGCTGCAAAAGAGCAGATTAATTTAGAATTAGACAAAAAGAAAATGCAGCTTACAGACCCAATTAAAGCATTGGGTACTTATGAAATTCCAGTAAAACTTCATCAGAAAGTTACTACTAAGTTAACCGTACAGGTAGTGGAAGGATAAGATTAGGAGGAAATTCCTTTGGAAGAGGCAATGATCAAACGAATTATGCCAAATAGTCTGGAGGCGGAGCAGTCCGTGATTGGTTCCATGATTATGGACCGAGATGCGATTGTGACTGCGACGGAAATGCTTCACAAGGATGATTTTTATCATCAGCAGTATGGAATTCTTTTTGAAGCAATGAGTGAGCTTTTCATGGCGAACCTGCCAGTTGATTTGGTTACATTACAAAATAAATTAAAAGAAAAAGATGTTCCAAACGAAATTTCTAGTTTGGAATTTGTACGTGATTTATTAAATGCAGTTCCAACTTCAGCAAATATCAAGTATTATGCGAATATCGTAAGTGACAATGCGATAAAGAGAAGACTCATCCGCGTAATGGAAGATATCGAAAATGAATGTTATGCTGGAAAAGAATCTTTGGAAAGTGTTTTGGATAAGACAGAGAAGGATGTATTCAAATTATTAAACAGCCGCTCCGGCGGAGACTTTGTACCAATTCGTCAGGTTGTTATGAACGCCCTGGAAAAAATCGAAAAGGCTTCCAAGCAGTCAGGAACTGTTACAGGTATTCCGACTGGATTTATCGATTTGGATTATAGAACTGCAGGACTTCAGCCATCGGATTTGATTTTGGTGGCAGCCCGACCATCTATGGGTAAAACAGCATTTGTACTTAATATTGCACAGTATGTAGCTTTCCATGAAGCGAAGAGTGTAGCGATTTTCTCATTGGAAATGTCGAAGGAGCAGCTCGTCAACCGTTTGTTCTCCTTGGAATCCAGAGTAGATGCTCAGGCACTTCGTACGGGTAACCTTTCTGATGCGGACTGGGAAAAATTAGTAGAGGGTGCTGGAATTATTGGTGATTCGAAGCTCATCATTGATGATACACCGGGTATTAGTATCAATGAATTACGTAGCAAATGCCGTAAATATAAATTAGAGCACGGTTTGGATATCATCATCATTGACTACCTGCAGTTAATGACGGGCTCAGGACGAACCGAATCTCGTCAGCAGGAAATTTCGGATATTTCTCGTTCGTTAAAGGCACTTGCCAGAGAATTGAGTGTGCCTGTGGTAGCCCTTTCTCAGTTATCCCGTGCAGTAGAACAGAGACCAGACCACAGACCTATGATGTCTGACCTTCGTGAATCCGGAGCCATCGAGCAGGATGCCGACGTAGTAATGTTCATTTATCGTGATGATTACTACAATAAAGATACCGAGCTTAAGGGTATTTCTGAAATTATCATTGCAAAACAGCGTAACGGCCCTATCGGAACTGTAAACCTTGCTTGGTTACCAGAGTATACCAAGTTCGCAAATTTGGAACACTAGTCTCGAACTGCAAAATTAGTCGAAACTTGCGACGAAAAGAAATTGAAGAGGAAGAGGACAACTCCTATAATAATTTTATAAGGGTTGTCCTTTTTTATTTTGTAGCAAGGAGGAATCAAAGTGGAAAAAATACGTTACATGATTTCCGATGCAGCAGATATGGTACATGTGGAAACCCATGTGTTACGTTACTGGGAAGAGGAACTAGAGCTTTCCATCCCAAGAAATGAGATGGGGCATAGATACTATACACGAGAAAATATCAAGGAGTTCCAGCGAATCAAGGATTTAAAGGACCAGGGCTATCAGCTGAAAGCGATTCGTATGATTTTACATAACGGGAAGTTGGAGGAGATAGAGCGGGAAGAGTCGGATGCATGGTATGTGAATACGATGGATTTGCCAGCGAAGCCACCTGCTGCCCTTTCGCCAGAAGAGCGCATGAGTCAGTTCCGCGAGTTGATGAGTGACATCGTAGGACAAGCTATTGCCCAAAATAATGAAGAACTTAGCCAGACGATTGGAAAAGATGTGCAGGAGCTGGTATTAAAGGAAATGAATTATTTGATGCGGGAGCAGGATGAGGCTCAGGAGGAACGGTATCGAAAGCTGGATACTGCGATTCGAGGCTCCATTCGCAGACGCCCATTCTTTGCGAAAATGGAAAAGAAGGAAAAATAAAAAAGCCTGTCAACCCAAGGGTTGGCAGGCTTTTCATGTACTTGATTAAAAAATCAATTATGCGTTGATAGCACCTACTGGACAAGCACCAGCGCATGTACCACAATCTACACATGCATCAGCATCGATAACGTACTGTCCGTCACCAGCTGAGATAGCGCCTACTGGGCATTCGCCTTCACATGTTCCACAGCTTACACAAGCGTCAGAAATAACATATGCCATAATTTTGTTCCTCCTTATAAAATAATGATCATTATTAAGTCGTTAGACTTATAGCTATTTTAGTACAAATTGTGGAAAAGTGCAAGCAAATGAAAGGAATTTGTGAATTTGTTGACAATAAATTTAAGGATATACTATAATAGGAACACTTAATGAGCACAAGCGAAATCAAGCGTGAGGTTAAGATAGAATGATTACAAAGTGTTATAAAATAGATACAAACAATATCAATCAGGAACAGATGCAGGAAGCGGGAGCACTCATTGCAGCCGGAGAATTGGTTGCATTTCCAACGGAAACGGTATACGGATTGGGCGGAGATGCCTTGCATCCAGAAGCGGCCAAGAAGATATATGCGGCAAAGGGACGTCCTTCTGATAACCCATTGATTATTCATATTGCAGAAGTTTCCGACTTGGAACGAGTGGCAAAGGTGGTGCCAGAGCAGGCGAAGAAATTGGCTGAAGCATTCTGGCCAGGGCCTCTTACTATGGTAGTATGGAAAAAAGAAAGTGTACCTTATGCAACGACCGGTGGATTAGATACGGTTGCAGTACGAATGCCGAATCACCCAATCGCCCTCGAACTGATCCGAAAAAGTGGAAAACTAATTGCTGCTCCAAGTGCCAACACTTCTGGAAGACCAAGTCCGACGGAAGGCTCACATGTTGTGGAAGATTTGGATGGGAGAATTGCAATGGTTTTGGATGGAGGACCGGTTGGTATCGGTATTGAATCCACAATCATTGATTTGACAGAAGAAACACCGATGGTGCTTCGCCCGGGCTATATTACACCTGAGATGTTAGCGGAAGTGTTAGGGGAAGAGGTTATCATCGATCCAGGCATCATTGCAGCAGATGATACCACCAAACCGAAGGCACCAGGCATGAAATACAAACATTATGCACCGAAAGCAGATATGATTATCGTAGATGGCGACAAAGAAAAAGTAGTAGAACAGATTTCCTTATTGTTACAGGAAGCAAAAGCCAAAGGGCAGAAAGCAGCTGTGATTGCTACGGAAGAAACGAAAATGTTGTATCAGTCGGATGTCGTGCTTAGCATCGGAACCAGAGAAGAAGAGGATTCCATTGCAAGACATATGTATAAGATACTTAGAGATTGTGATAAACTAGATGTAGATGTCATTTATTCAGAGAGTTTTAAAACCCCTAGAATTGGACAGGCCATTATGAACCGGTTGTTAAAGGCAGCAGGACATCAGGTCATCCACGTATAAAATGGGAGGATATATGGATAAACTAGAGAGAATTATTTTTGTTGCCCGTTCCGGAACCTGCCGGGAGCCTATGGCAATGGGAATTTTAAAAGACTTAACACTAAAATTCGATGTAGAGGTATTGGCAAGAGGATTGGTAGTTTCTTTTCCAGAGCCAATGAACGGAAAAGCAGAAGCCGTGCTTATCAGCAATGGTATTACTCTGGAAAACTTTACTTCGAAACAGTTGAAAAAGGAAGATATTACAGAAAATACCCTGGTTCTTACCATGGAAAAAGGACAACGGGAAAAAGTATTATCGCATTTTGAAAATGCACATGTAGAAAATGTCTATGTACTGACAGATTTTGTAGGAGATGAATTAGAGATTATAGACCCATATGGTGGAAATTTACAGTCCTATGGCCTATGCTATGAAACACTTAGAAAATCGATCAAAAAACTTGTCAAGATACTCAGTCAAGAATAAAAAATACCCAAGAAGAAAACAAAACGCTTCTTGGGTATTCTAATTTCTTAAAGTTTAATAAAAAACTTGGTGAATATGGCAAAAATTCTATTCTATCCATTGAAATTTATAGACAAATTGCGTAAAAATGTTATAATAATATATAACTTTGTCTGTATAAAAGGGAATTATATGAAAAAGGTAAATAATAGAGAAATTGTAGAGTCTTTTTCCATGGTTTTGCAGTTCGGAATCAATATGCTGGTTCCAATTGTAATGTGTATCGCCTTGGGAGTTTGGATTGGTGATACATATGATATGGATTGGATTGTGATTCCATTTTTCTTTATGGGAGCATTGGCTGGCTACACCAGTATTTTTAAGATGGTGAAGAAATATTTAAAGAAAAAGGATACAGGTGCAAAGAAGGAGCAAGATGTTAAAAAGAATTAATCCTTCGCTACCAGGCTTGATAGCGGGAATTGTAATATATGGTCTTATCGTCCAGCTCGTTGGAGTATGGTTCGTAGAGGACAAAATGGGTTATTCCATCGGGCTTTGGTATGGAATAGCAATTGGCATCGGAATGGCTATTAACTTAGCCACCGTCATCTATGATGCGGTTACGTTCGATGGAGAGGGGAATGCCAATAAACGGGTGGCAGCAAAGTCTATGCTGCGCTACATCGTAGTAGCGATCCTGTTTGGAATATTGGGCTATTTTGAATTCGGTAATTTGTTTACCGCCTTTTTAGGAGTGATGGGGTTGAAGATTTCAGCATACCTGCAGCCACTCTTAAACAAGCTCGTCAACAAATTGTTTGGAAGAGATGATGCGGCTTCCAATGATGAAAATAGTGAAAAGGAAAAAATAAATAAGGAGGTGACTATGTGAATCAAGCGATTTTATTGTCGCAGTCGGCAGACATCGACTTTATGATTCATGGAATTATTCCAGTTGAATTCATGGGTACGACAGTTTGGATTACGACATCGCACGCCTGTATTTTGATTGTCATGGCAATTATTATCGGTTTTTGCATTATTGCCAATCGCATTTTAAAGAAAGCCACGGATGTACCTGGCACGGGACAAAATGTGATTGAACTGATTGTAGAGCTGTTACAAGGTATGGTACAGGATTCTATGGGAAAATGGGCACCAGGATTTGTAAACTATATCGGTACGATATTTATTTTCATCCTGATTTCCAACATTTCCGGTTTGTTAGGTTTAAGACCGCCTACAGCAGATTATGGTACGACACTTTGTTTGGGTCTGATTACATTCTCTCTGATTCACATCAATACATTTAAGCATCAGAGTTTGAAACAGATATGGATCGACAAATGCTCGCCATTGCCACCATGGCTGCCAATCTGGTTGCCAATCAACTTAATCAGTGATATCGCAGTTCCGATTTCGTTGTCACTTCGTTTGTTTGCCAACGTATTATCTGGAACGGTTATGATGGCATTGATTTATGGATTGTTGCGAATCGTGGCAGTTGCTTGGCCAGCCGTACTTCACGTATACTTTGACTTGTTCTCTGGAGCAATTCAGACATACGTATTCTGTATGTTAACCATGACATACATTGCAAATGCCTGCGGAGATGCAGACTAAAATTGAAAACGAAAAGTAAATAAAGTTTAATTATTTAGGAGGATTTACATTATGGATATTAACGGACAGGATTTAATTAGAGCATGTTCAGCAATCGGAGCAGGTTTAGCAGTTATCGCTGGTATAGGACCTGGTGTTGGTCAGGGTATCGCAGCTGGTCACGGTGCAGCAGCAGTAGGACGTAACCCAGGTGCACAGGGACAGATTATGTCTACTATGTTATTAGGACAGGCCGTAGCCGAAACAACAGGTCTTTATGGACTTCTTATCGCTATGCTTTTACTCTTCGTAAAACCATTAGGCTAAAATTTCGAACGAATCGAAAGTAAATGAAAGGAGAGTAAGACATTGCTGGCAAGTCAAACTTTTTTATTTAATTTAGACCCTCAGCTGATTTTTGATGTTTTACTCATGGCAGTAGCCATCTTTGTACTTTTCTTAATTGCTTCCAACCTGTTATTCAATCCAGCGAGACAGCTGTTAAAAGATAGACAGGATAGAATTGCAAAGGATATTTCCGATGCCAAGGAAGCCTCTGAAAGTGCAGCGGCTATGAAAGCCGAGTATGAAAGCAAGCTGAAAAATATTGAAAAGCAGGCAGAAGCAATTCTTAGCGAAGCTCGTCAGAAAGCATTGAAGAATGAACAGAGAATCATCGACGAGGCGAAAGAAGAAGCTCGCCGCATCATCAAACATGCGCAGGAGGAAGCTCTGCTTGAACAGAAACGTGCAATGGACGATGTGAAGAAAGAAATCGTTACAGTTGCATCATTAATGGCACAGAAGGTTGTGTCTGCTTCTATTGACGCTGAAATTCAGGACACATTAGTAGAAGAGACATTGAAAGAAATGGGTGATTCAACATGGCTAAGCTAGTATCAAAAACATACGGTGATGCATTGTTTGAGCTGGCCCTGGAAGAAAACAAGATTGATTCATTACAAGAAGAGGTTGAAGTAGTGCTCGTAGCACTGGCAGAAAATCAGGACCTTAGCAAGATTATGAATCATCCGAAAGTTTCAAAAGAAGAAAAAGTTGCACTTATCGAAGATATTTTCAAAGGACGTACTTCTGTAGAGCTGACTGGTCTTATGCATATGTTGACCGAAAAAGGTCGTTTTACAGAAATTGATGATGTTCTTGTTTATTTCTTGGATCGTGTGAAAGAACATAAGAATATCGGAACTGCTTATGTAAGCACAGCGATTGAGCTGACAGATGCACAGAAAAAAGCAGTAGAAAAACGATTATTAGAAACCACAAAATATGTGGAATTCGAAATGCATTATAAAGTAGACGCCGATTTAATCGGTGGCATGGTAATTCGAATTGGTGACCGTGTTGTTGATAGCAGTATTAAGACAAAACTTTATGATTTAACCAGAGAATTATCCAATATTCAGTTGAAAGTAGGTGAATGCGCTCCATGAATTTAAGACCAGAAGAAATTAGTTCTGTGATTAAAGAGCAGATTAAAAGATACGCTTCCCAGCTTGAAGTAGCCGACGTTGGTACTGTTATCCAGGTAGCTGACGGTGTTGCACGTATCCATGGTTTGGAAAATGCAATGCAGGGTGAACTTTTGGAATTCCCTGGCGAAGTATACGGAATGGTATTAAACCTTGAAGAAGATAACGTTGGTGCCGTATTACTCGGTGCTGAAAGAAATATCAACGAAGGTGATACTGTTAAAACTACTGGACGTGTAGTAGAGGTTCCAGTTGGAGATGCAATGTTAGGACGAGTTGTAAACGCACTTGGACAGCCTATCGATGGCAAAGGACCTATCGAATCAGACAAGTTCCGTCCAGTAGAAAGAGTTGCATCGGGTGTTATCGCTAGAAAATCAGTAGATACACCATTACAGACAGGTATTAAAGCGATTGACTCCATGATTCCAATCGGACGTGGACAGCGTGAGCTTATCATCGGTGACCGTCAGACAGGTAAAACTGCTATCGCCATTGATACAATTATCAATCAGAAGGGCCAGGGCGTAAAATGTATTTACGTTGCTATCGGCCAGAAGGCTTCAACAGTCGCTTCTATTGTAAACACCTTAGAGCAGTTCGGTGCTATGGCTTATACTACCGTAGTAGCAGCTACAGCAAGTGAGCTTGCACCAATTCAGTATATTGCACCATACGCAGGATGTGCGATTGGTGAAGAATGGATGGAAAACGGTGAAGACGTATTAGTTATCTATGATGACTTAAGTAAACATGCAGCAGCTTACCGTACCTTATCCTTACTGTTAAAGAGACCACCAGGACGTGAAGCTTATCCAGGTGACGTATTCTATTTACATTCAAGATTATTAGAAAGAGCAGCTCGTCTTTCGGACAAGTTAGGTGGAGGTTCGCTTACAGCTCTTCCTATTATCGAAACACAGGCAGGTGACGTTTCCGCATACATTCCTACAAACGTTATCTCCATCACAGACGGACAGATTTTCTTGGAAACTGAGTTATTCAACGCAGGTTTCCGTCCAGCTGTAAACGCTGGTATTTCTGTATCCCGTGTAGGTGGATCTGCTCAGATTAAAGCGATGAAGAAGATTGCTGCCCCTATCCGTGGTGACTTGGCTCAGTATACAGAGCTTGCAGCATTTGCTCAGTTCGGTTCTGAACTCGATGCAGATACTACAATGCGTTTGGCACAGGGTGCTCGTATTAAGGAAATGCTTAAGCAGCCTCAGTACAAACCAATGCCAGTTGAAAGACAGGTTATGATTATTTATGCAGCAACTCAGAAATATCTTTTAGATATCGAAGTTGCAGATGTTCTTCGTTTCGAAACAGAATTGTTTGAATATGTGGAAACTAAATATCCAGAAATTCCAGAAGCAATTCGTACTACAAAAGTTATTGACGAAGAAACAGAAAAAGCATTGGTAAAAGCAATCGAAGAATGTAAGAAAGCATTTAAATAAAACGGCAGAAAGCAGGTGTGAAAAATGGCTTCAATGCGCGACATTAAGCGTAGAAAAAACAGTGTCACAAGCACCCAGCAGATTACAAAGGCTATGAAGCTGGTTTCTACCGTTAAATTGCAGAAAGCAAGAACCAGAGCTGAAAAAACAAATCCTTATACAGACCAAATGTATAAAACCGTAAGTTCTATGATGAGAAAGAGTGGAAACATTATCCACCCATATCTGACCGCAGGCGAATCGGAACGTAAAGCTGTGATTGTTATTACATCGAACCGTGGTCTTGCAGGCGGATACAACTCAAATGTTGTAAAACTTATTACAAATGGTGATTTCAAGAAAGAAGATCTTGATATTTATGCATTGGGTTCAAAGGGACATGATGCTTTAGCACGTCGTGGTTACAATATTAAAGAAAATCGTTCGGATATCATGGACGACCCAACATATGACGATGCAATGAAGCTTTGCAGAACAGTCCTTGACTCTTTTGCAAAGGGTGAAGTTGGTGAAATTTATTTAGCATATACACATTTTAAAAATACAGTAACTCACATTCCTACCTTGATTAAACTGCTTCCAGTAGACACCACAGGTATGGAAGAGGCTGAAGTAGATGATAATGTTATGATGAATTTCGAGCCAAACACGGAAGAAGCATTGGATATGATTATTCCAAAATATGTAACCAGCCTTTTCTATGGCGCACTTGTAGAGTCAGTAGCCAGTGAAAACGGAGCCAGAATGCAGGCGATGGATTCTGCTACCAGCAATGCAGATGAAATTATTAGTGATTTGACACTGAAATTTAACAGAGCCCGTCAGGGCGCGATTACGCAGGAGCTTACGGAAATTATTGCCGGAGCAAATGCAATCAATTAATAGTAAGGAGAAAGCTAAAATGGCAAATAATAATGTTGGTAAAATCACACAGATTATTGGTGCCGTTCTGGATATCAAATTTTCAGAAGGCAGCTTGCCTGAAATCAACGATGCTATTGATGTACCATTAAAAAATGGTGGTAAATTAGTAGTAGAAGTTGCTCAGCATCTGGGTGATGATACAGTAAGATGTATTGCCATGGGACCAACTGACGGTTTGGTTCGTGGAATGGATGCTATTGCTACTGGGGCTGCAATCACAGTTCCAGTTGGTGAAAATACATTGGGAAGAATGTTCAATGTATTAGGTGATCCAATTGATGAAATTGACCCACCTACAACAGAAGAACATTGGCCAATTCATAGACCAGCTCCAGCATTTGAACAGCAGGCTACATCACAGGAGATGTTAGAAACTGGTATCAAAGTCGTTGACCTTCCTTGCCCATATCAGAAGGGTGGTAAAATCGGTCTTTTCGGTGGTGCTGGTGTAGGTAAAACTGTATTAATCCAGGAATTAATTCATAATATCGCTACAGAACACGGTGGATACTCCGTATTCGCAGGTGTAGGCGAACGTACACGTGAAGGAAATGACCTTTACTACGAAATGAAAGAATCTGGTGTTATTGATAAAACAACCATGGTATTCGGTCAGATGAACGAGCCACCAGGAGCACGTATGAGAGTTGCTCTTACAGGTCTTACAATGGCAGAATACTTCCGTGATAGAGGCGGAAAAGACGTATTGTTATTCATTGACAACATCTTCCGTTTCACACAGGCTGGTTCTGAAGTATCAGCACTTTTAGGCCGTATGCCTTCAGCGGTAGGTTATCAGCCAACACTTCAGACAGAAATGGGTGCTCTTCAGGAACGAATCACTTCTACAAAGAATGGTTCTATCACATCCGTACAGGCTGTATACGTTCCTGCGGACGACTTAACTGACCCAGCTCCAGCTACTACATTCGCACACTTAGATGCTACTACAGTATTGGACCGTTCTATCGCATCATTAGGTATTTACCCAGCGGTAGATCCACTTGGTTCCACCTCACGTATCCTTGATCCAAACATCGTTGGACAGGAACACTTTGAAGTAGCTCGTGGCGTACAGGAAATTCTTCAGAAATACAAAGAATTACAGGACATCATTGCAATTCTTGGTATGGACGAATTATCAGAAGATGACAAGCTCGTAGTAAACCGTGCGAGAAAGATTCAGAGATACTTATCTCAGCCATTCTCTGTAGCAACACAGTTTACAGGACTTGAAGGAAAATACGTTCCAATTTCTGAAACGATCCGTGGTTTCCGTGAAATCCTCGAAGGAAAACACGATGATATTCCAGAAGGACATTTCTTAAATGCAGGAAGTATCGACGAAGTACGTGCTCGTATGCAATAGGAGGTGCCTATGGCAGAAATATTCAAAGTAGAGATTATCACTCCAGACCGTATTTTCTACGAAGGAGAAGCAGAGTTTTTGGAATTTACCACAACAGCCGGTGATATCGGTGTATACGCAAAGCATATTCCAATGACTACTGTTCTGGCACCAGGTGCAGTTATCATTCATAAAGATGATGACGAAGTGGTTGCAGCCGTTCATTCCGGCTTTGCGGAAATCCTTGGTGATAAAGTAACACTTCTGGCAGAAATCGCGGAATGGCCAGATGAAATCGATGTATCTCGTGCTGAAGCTGCAAAAGCCCGCGCTGAAGAACACATCGCAAATAAAACTATGGAGACCGATATCAAGCGTGCAGAGTTTGCACTCCGCAGAGCATTGACTCGTATCGATGTAGCAAGTAAGTAAATCTAACTAATTAAGATAGTCCGGCGCCTTCTGCGCCGGATTTTTTGTTTCAGCAAGAGAATCTCAATTCCACGAATTGTAGAATTGCAGAAAATGCGTCTATTCCACGTTCTTTGGATTGGAAAAGTACATATTTTCTGCCATAATGAATACATACGAAGTGGCCGCTTATAATCAACCAAAGGAGATAGACATGGACCAGATTAAGATAGGAAAATTTATAGCAGAGATGAGGAAAGAACAAAATTTAACACAGATAGAGTTGGCAGAACAGCTTGGAATAAGTAATAAAACCATATCGAAATGGGAATGTGGAAATGGGATGCCAGATTATGCGGTAATGGAAAGTCTTTGTAACATTTTAAAAATAAATGTAAACGAACTCTTATCAGGTGAACGTCTGCCTTCGCAGGATTATAACAAAAAAGCGGAGGAAAATATTATGAGCTTGATGCAAGAAAGTAGTGAAAATTATAAACGAGAAAAGAAAGAGATGTTACTTGCCTCTTTGGGAATTATTGCACTTTTGTTTTTAGTTGGATTTGTTATGGTAATGTTCGGTGGAGCTATTGCTATTTCCTATTTTATTGATGTGCCAACATTTACATGTACAATTACAATTGCTATCTTGGTAGTTACGGTAGCGGGAATGCTACAGGATTTTGGAAGGGCATTTCGAATTGCGATAAAGAAAGATGATTTGGCGAGTAAACAGCAAATACATAGGTCATTGTTGGCAATAAAAACTGCAATATATGGAATAAATATTGGAGGGGCTTTATCATTTACAATAGGATTGGTAATTTCATTAAAAGAGTGGAGTGGTATAGACAACGAGCCGGAGGCTTTGCCAATTTGGATAGCAGTATCATTCCTTGGTATTGTGTATGGACTTGTTGCAACACTTATTCTAATTCCGGTTTATATGCGGTTGAAAGCAAAATTGATTGAAGATTAGAGAGAACGGAATAAGAAGCTACTGCTTTATGGAGGATTTTTTCATGAGGCAGTAGCTTTTTTGCGTTTGCAAAAATATTTTAAAAAATGGGTTGACAAATGTGTGTATATGCTGTATATGTGTATATATACAGATGTACAGTTTAAATATATACAGTATATCTCACCAAATGAAAACCAAGTGTGCAGGAGGATTCTCACATGATTAAATTAGACAAGATAAGAAAACTGATTGGAACATTCCATTTAAGAGATATTTCCTTAGAAATACCAGAAGGTTACATCATAGGGTTGGTAGGTGCTAATGGATGTGGAAAAACATCACTCTTGCATGTGCTTATGGGGTTATATAAACCAGATTCTGGAGAGATGGAGCTCATGGGAATGAGATATCCAGAAGACGAAGCAAAACTTCACGATAGTATTGGTGTAGTGCTTCAGGAAAGACTTTATGAAGATTACATGACCTTGCAGGAAAATGCAGCGTACTACGGAAGATTTTATTCTAACTATGATGAAGTCTATTTGTTACAGATGTTAGAAAGCTATGGACTTGATCCGAAGAAGAAATACAAAGGACTTTCCAAAGGTGAGGAACTTAAATTCCAATTCGCGTGTGCTTTGGCACATCACCCAAAATTCCTTATTTTAGATGAGCCAACAGGCAATTTTGACCCTGATTTCCGCGATGAATTCCTTGGAGCGTTAAAAAATTTTATCGCAGATGGCGAACATACAGTTATTCTTGCAACACATTTGACAGATGATTTGGACAAAATTGCGGATTATCTTATTTATATGGAAAAAGGAAGTATCTTGACAGCTATGGATATCGAAGAGCTTCGCAGCAAATACCGCATCGTAGCTGGCGAAGATTACCGCATGAAGCTCTTACCAGAGCAGAGAATCATTCATATAGAAAAAGGTGAGTTTGCTACAAAAGCATTAATTCGCCACAGACAGATTGATACTTACGACGCATCTTATACCGTCAGCGCACCAACAATCGAAGAGTTTATGTATTTCGTGACGAAGAGATCAAAAGGTGTGGAGTTATAACATTAGGTGCTCGAAGAAAAAGAGGTAGCGTTATGATGAAACAAGCATGGAGAAGCTATATAGCTTCGTTACATCCTAGAAATATCAAAAAGTTAAGAGAGAGTGCTGCATACGCTTGGATTTATATCCTAATGTTGTTTATGTATGCAATTATAGCATTGTTGCAAGATAACGGATATGCAGATTTCGTATGCTTGGCAGCAATAAGAATGTTCCTTCCATTGGGATTAATGGGATGGAGCAATCTAGGATCAAAGTATTTGATGCCAAAAGCAATGTTCTTGTGTCCGATGAAAGAGAAAGAAAGAAGAGAATATGTCAACTGCGTTCTTGTAATAAAAATCGGGATGATGGTACTTGCGTCTCTGTGTGTTGAACTGGTTTGGAGTATATTTTTTGGATTTCGTTTATTGGAAGTATTGCTGGTACCATTTCATTTCTTACTTATTGGGCTTGCAGAATATGCGGGCTATGAAGTGAAAAGAGATGAAAGAGGACAAATCCCAACTGTTGCAAAAGATAAAAGAGGCAATCGAGTACCAATCTGGATGAATTCAATGGTTGCGGTATGTGCCCTTTTATTCATCGCATTTATCACAAGCTACGATATGGATGTATTGAAATATGGACGCGAGATGAGCAGAGAGATAATGTTCACTTTTGCAGGTGTAGCAATGACATTCGCAATTCTCTTTGCATACAAAACAGTAAAAGGTCAATATAGATATGTTATCGAGCAAAGTAGTGATTATGAACTTCACTTTAACGTAAAGGGCAAGGTTGAGAGTCCTAAGAAATATGATTTATTTGCAAAGTAAGAGGTAAAGATATGTTGAAACAAGCATGGAGAAGTTATTTGGCTTCTTTACATCCTAGAAACTATAAGAAAATTAAAAATGGAACATTTCTTGGTCTTTGGATTTATTGGCTTGTAATTAGTCCGATTATAAACGATTTTGATCACAGTGGAGAAGCAGCGGAACAAATTTGGTTTTATGCTGTGAATTTGACACCATACCCAATCATGTGGTGGAGCAATTTGGAGCAAAAGCTATCGATGCCAAAACAGATGTATCTATTGCCAATGAAGGCACCGCAACGAGCAGAATATGTTCGAGATTTAATGATGATAAAAATTAGTTTCCCAGCGTTGGTTGGCTTGATTTTGCATGTGATTCGAGGTCTTATTTATGAGTTTGAACCATGGCGAATTTTGGTATGCACCATAGCTATTATTTCATTCGGAATTGGCATGTATGTATGTAGTTCCCTTCGAAGCAAGTTTGACCGTTATATTCGTTATGCGGTGCGAGGAGAAGATGGTACTGGCAAAGATGCATTTTTAAACTGGATGTGCATGATTTATTCTGCAATTTATCATTTCATAGCATCTGGGGTAGTAGCTGGTCCTATTGAGAATTTGTTAGTAAATGTGATTTGGGAAATCGTACCGCTTATGATCATGATAATCATGGACATTGCAATTATAAAAACTCGTTTCTTATGGACGGTGGTAGATATCTGTAATTATGAAGAAGCATTTAACGTATTAGGAAAGGTAAAAAAATAAGGAGCGCTACAAGGCGAAAGTGAGAAAACATGAAAATTGTGATTCAACCACAAGGGACATTAGCAATATATGAGCAGATTGTAAACCAATTGAAAAATGCAATCGTGACAGGGGAGCTGAAAACCAATGAGGCACTTCCTTCTATTCGTGCACTTGCAGGAGATTTGCAGGTCAGTGTTATTACCACGAAACGTGCTTACGAAGAATTGGAAAAAGAGGGGCTTATTCGCTCTGTGGCGGGCAAGGGGTTTTATGTCTGCGAGTATAATACGGACTTTTTGAAAGAAAAGCAGCTTATGATGTTGGAAAAGCGAATGACAGAGGTTATCAGCGAGGCGAAAAACGCAGGATTAAGCTGTCAGGAATTTATGGAAATGGCGGAGGCACTTTATGATTCTGGAATTTAAAAACGTAACAGGAAAAACAAAACATTTTAATCTACAAAACGTAAGCTTTGCCTTAGAACCAGGATTTATCATGGGACTTGCGGGAAAAAATGGTGCAGGAAAATCCACACTGATTGATTATATTATGAATCCGAAGCAGCAGTATACGGGAGAGATTATGATTGAAGGTGCAAATATTCGAGATAAACACCATTACATGATGAACCGTATCGGTTTCATCTCTGATAATAATACGGGTTTCTTGTTTGACAAGACGGCAAAGGAAAACATCCAGTTGTTTGGACCTCTCTATGAAGATTGGGACGATACTCGTTTTTACAAAGCAATGCAGAAAATGAATCTTTCCCCAGGAAAGACTGTTGGTAAGATGTCGCGAGGGGAAATGTTCAAATTTCAGACAGCATTTGCAATGGCACATAAGCCAGCGCTTTACTTAATTGATGAAGCAACCGCAGGTATGGACCCAGTATTTCGTATTGACTTTTTCAAGATATTGCAGGAAATCATTGCAGAAGAAAATGCATCCATTTTGATGACCAGTCACATTCAGGATGAAATCCAGAGAAAGATGGACTTCGTAGGCATTATGGAAGATGGTAAGCTGATAGAATTTGGAGAAACATTGGATATTTTTCCATAAAGAGTGATATACGATAAGCTGTGTAGAAGGATGGAGTTATGACGCAGAAAGAGATAAACTTTTTTGACCAATTTTATAAAGAATCTCTAGGAATAGGAGGTAAGCTTTTCTATCGTGTTTTAACTGGATTTTGGTGTATTCTAGCTGTGTTAGGATGTACCATACCAGCACAGGAGACGATGCTAGGAAGCCAGGAAGGCGATTTTATTTTAGAGCTCCTTCCTACAGCAATAGCAATTGGGAGTTGTTTTTCGATCAGTGCTTGTATTGCAGCATTTCGAACCTATACGGAGCAGAATATTAAAAATAATGTTGGAAGTGTAATCGTTTTGTTGCAATATCATCCAGTGGATAAAATCAAACTTCAAAAGCAAAAAATAAAGTATCAGTTCCAGTTTTTGGTGAAGTTGACACTTCTTTGTCTGCTTGTGCAACTAGTGGCTACCTATATATCTTTAGGAGAGATTGAATGGTTAAACTTTGCATATATTTTCATCATGGTTTTTATGATTCCTGGAATACTTGAAATAGTATGTGCATCATGGATAAAGTCGAGGGTTTTATATTGAAAATAATATTACGAATTCAGAAAAAATAAGGGTAGAAAAATTTTTCTATCGATTATTAGATAAGAGTGTTACCAAAGCAGTGTCTTGGTTTTTGATTGGGATTTTTGTTTTTCTTATTATGATATTGTGTATGATACCTGCGCAAGAGATATATTCAAGGGCGGAAGATAGTCCATCGCTTATGTCATTTGTATTGTTAATTCTTTCTGTTATGATGGTATCGACGCGAATCTCTCCATATATTCAATATACGGAAAATCAGAAAAGCAGAACTATGATAGAGATTTTGAAATATTATCCAATCAGTAAAAAAGAAATCTGCAAATTTAAGATGAATACAATGTGTATCTTTCTGGCGAAAATTGCAGGAGTTGGATTAGTCGTGCAGCTCGTGTCATCATTTATTGCATATCAAACGATTTCCTGGATGAATTTTGTTTATATTCTTTTAAACATTTTCGTTATACCTGTGGGGGGAGAATTTATACCGGATTGGATAAGAGGAAATTATGCTGAGAAATAAAGAAAAGAATTATCTCTGTAAGACTCTTGTAGAAATTTAAAAAATAAGTTACCATATAGTTGACATTGAGACTCTTTCCTCAAATAAAAAAGAAAGGAAAGAGATTATGAGTAATTTTAATACGGCCTACGACGATGTTTTCCGCACATTGTTGGTAGATTGCCGAGAACTTATCATTCCAGTAGTGAATGAGGTATTTCATACAAACTACAGTGGAACAGAAAGAGTAGTTTTGCATGAAAACGAATTTTTTATGCGACAGCAGGATGGAGAAGAAGAAAAAATAGTTACGGATTCTTCATTTGCAATCGTCTCCTTTACGGGAGAAAGTAAAAGGTATCATTTAGAGTGCCAAAGTTCTGTAGATGGCAGTATGTTGATTCGAATGTATGAGTACGATTCACAGTTGGCATTACAGAGTGGTGAAATGATACAGCGATCATTAGTTGTTCGGTTTCCAGAATCTGCAATTCTGTATTTACGACATAATGAAAGTATACCAAAAGTGTTTGAAATTAGAATTCATACACCAAATGGGAGCATATCTTATAATGTACCAACACTAAAAGTGCAGCAGTATGATATTGACACAATTTTCGAGAAAAAGTTATTATTTTTGATTCCATTTTATATTTTTACATATGAGAAGCAGTTCTCTGAAATTAATGATAATCAGGAAAAGTTGGAAGCATTAAAAAGTGAGTATTCAATGATTACGAAGCGATTGGATAAACTAGTAGAATCTTGCGTGATTAACGAATATATCAAGAAAACTATTTGCGAGATGTCAGAACGGGTCATTACAAAGATAGCCGCAAAATATGAAAGTATCAGGAAGGAGGTTACCAACATTATGGGTGGAAAAGTATTGGAATATGAAGCGAAAACGATTTTAAGAAAAGGAAAAACAGAAGCATTTCTAGAGCTTGTAAAAGATGGTCTCCTTTCGATAGAAGAAGCGGCAAGACGAGCTGAGATGACTATTGAAGAATTCGAAAAAGAATTGCATAAAGCATAAAATGATAAGGAGTAGGCATTTTGAAGTGCCTACTCCTTTAATTTATAGTATCTGTATTATCTTTAAAATTTTCTCCTTTTTCTCATTATCACAAGTTTGTAATACTCGTTGAATTTCATTATCCAATGCGAGTGCCGTGTTCTCATATTGGTCAGTTAGTAGATAGTCAATACTGGAATTTAGAGCATTTGCAATGGAAAGCAGTACATTCAAAGAAACCTTCGTGTGATTATTTTCAATATTCGAAATGTGGGAGGTATTGCAATCAACGAGTTCTCCCAGTCGTTCTTGGGTTAAGCCTTTGCTTTGGCGTAACTCCTTAATCTTAATTCCTAGTTTTGCATAATCAATTTCCTGGTGCATTTCAAGTTGTCCTCTTTCTTGCCTATATAAGTAATTTTATGTTCTAATTGTATTGTTTCTTCTTTTGTGCTAGAATAATCTATATAAGTAAAAAGTACTCATATAAACAAAATGGAGGGGATAAATATGAGAAAGAAAAGTAAGATATTAAGTTTCATTTTACTATTAGTTCTATTGATTGGGCTTTTACCAAGGAATCTTGTGTTAGCAGATATTTCAGAGGAACTTACCTTTGATGATGCGATAGCGGCACATGATGGAAACATGGGGGCGTTTTGGACTGCTATAGAAGCATATTATGGTCCAGATGAGGAAACGCCAGGTGCACTCGGCACATATTGGGAAGCAAGGGATACTTTTGCAGACAATGTAGAAGAAATGTATCAGGCGGCTATAGAGAGTAGAGAGGCCTGTGTGGATGCCTATGAAGCGGTAGTGGGATCTTATGAAATTACATTGGAAAAGTACAATCAGTTAGAAGAAAACGAAAAAGCGGATATGGCTGATTGGAAAAATGATTTTGAGGCAGGGTTTGCAGATGCAACCAATGTTATAGAAACATTAGAAGAAGTTCCTCCAATTGTAGATGATATGGAAACGATTTATATCAACGACGAGGGATATTTGAATGGAAATCCAAATGCACCTGTATATTGGAAGGTAAATGAAGAAGGTTTATTAACAGTCGCAACAGAGAATGATTATTCTTTAAAGATTGCAACAGTGGGTGATTATGTAGAAATACATATGAAGGATTTCGTTTTCATAAGTGCTCCAGAGTATGTTTCAGATGCATTTTGGGCAGAATGTCCAATCGTTTTAGAGTTGGAGGGTGAAAATAGTATCACAGCGGAAAGCGGTAATACATTTGGAGTAATTGGGGATTTAACTATAAATGGCGATGGAACCTTAGAATTAATAGCGACTAGGGAAGAGATTGATCCAGAGAACGGAGAAGAGCCATTTTCTCCAAACGCACTCTTTGTTGTAGGAGCATTCGAAAATCACGCAGCACTTATCTGTGATTCAAAAAATCCATACAATACCGTATTTATTGATTGTGAAGCAAAGGATATCGTAAATACAGGAACGATTACTGTGGGTGAAGGTCAAAAAATCGCTACGCAAGATATTAGTTGTAATTCCTTTGTTGTGCCAGATAATTACGAAAGCAGTGCAGAATATCCAGTTCCAACCGACCATGTATATATTGGAAAAGTATATTACTATACACCTGATACCATGTATCCAAATACCATTTATAATCATGATGAGGATACCGAACAGTGGACGGTTTATGGAAATTATGATGAGAATGGAAATCCTATCGGAAGTAATGTATGGTATCAGTATTGGTATGTAGATGAACGTGGTGGAATCTTGACCGAGGATTTGGTAAATCCAACTCAGTATTTGGTATATGAAGAAAATCCTGAAGAACTGTTACAGGATAAGGATATTGTATCCATTTCAGATGGTAAGACGCATGTATTTAATGCAGATTTATATGCTCTTTGGTTTACAGATGGAGATGTAACTGTAAATGGAAATATTATTCAGGATTTTGCATGCTTCAATGTTGCGGAACGAGTACCAGTAGAGTCCGAGGAATACTTTGCATATGTCTTTGATGGAGAAGGAAATCGTGTTTGGCTTGAGGAGAGCCATGAAGACAGCAGCGTAGTAGTAAATGGGGATGTAGGATTGCTTAGTTTGAATGATAGTTTTGCGGGGGATGTAACTGTTAATGGAAATGTGGATTTAATTGGCTTCTACGAAGATTTACATCCTAGTGTACAGACTACAATGGACAGAGTACCAGAAACATTCTATGGTTCTAAAGCAAATGCGGGAAATATCATTGTAAACGGAGAATTTATAGGTGTTTCAAAGAAAGCATTAGACGGATTCTGTGGATACAGCGTCTATAATACAGAAGATTTCTATAGTCAGACAGAAAGAGAAATAAATGGCGAAACAGTGCATGGAACTTCTGCAGCAATTAAAGGAGACGAGCTCTTAGTTGATGTTTCAAAGAGTAAAGTTGGTACAACCACATGGCCTTGTGTAAAGGAAGTAGATAAGAAAGAAGAAACAGAAATCAAAGACAAACTTACGAATAAAGATTCCAAACTTCTTGTGATGGATATTAGCTTAATTCAAGATAATTCTCGAAAGATAGAACCAACTACCACAGTAAATCTATATTTTGATAATGTGAATGGATTTGAAAAACCAGCAGTATACCATATCAAAGAAAATGGTGAAATTGAAAAGCTGTTTGTGTATAACGGAACAGGAGAATTTGGTGGAGAAATTACATGTTCTACAAATTCATTTAGTACGTACTTTATTGCAGAGGATCAGTTGTTAGTAGGTGAAACACCAGTCGATGTCCCAAATACTGGGGATTCAAGTAAGGCTGGGGCATATTTTTCTATCTTATTGATAGGAGTATGTTTGATAGGAATTTCACTTCAAAAGAAATTATATAGATAAATAAGAAAGGGGCTGTCAAACAGCCCCTTTCTTTTACGCCATAATTAATTTCGCAAATTTCTTCTTTCCACGCTTTACGATAAGACCTTCATCTTCGAAAGCACTTGCATCGTATGAAGTAGAAATATCTGTTACTTTTTCATCTGCAACAGTTACACCACCCTGCTGTACGGCACGGCGAGCATCGGAACGGCT